>JAEMPZ010000253.1 GCA_022759065.1 Acidobacteriota bacterium
TAACGTCTTACTCCTGACTCCTAACACCTGGCGCCTAACTCCTTACGCCTATCTTTCCTCCCTTACCTCCCGGACCTCCCTGTGCTTATTCCCGCGCGTGAACGCGGTGTCGGGGTGTCGTGGTGCCGGGGTATCGGCGTTAGTGGTACTTTTTAACTCCGATACTCCGTTACGCCGTCACTCCATCACATCTTTCCCTTCGTGTTCTTGGCGCCTTGGTGGTGAATCTTCCTGCGCCGTCGGATTCTCGGCAAGCGAGAATGACGGCAGCGGCGCCGCTGGGCGGTGCGATTGCGCACGGTTAGAGAGTCAGAGGGTTAGAAAGTAAGAAGGTCAACAAATGCAATACCCGCGAATGAAAGCATGTCTTTCACTTTCTCACTGTCTCACTCTCTCACTTTCTCACTTTCTTACTTCATCCCTCAAAACCCCGCGCCGGTTTCGACGGGGACAACCCATGCGTGGGTTGACTGGCACAGGCGGCCCTCTTTGACGCAGGCCTGGATGCACTCAAGAAGCGCCGGGGCGGCCTCGTCCTGGACGACCGATATGATCAGGACCGAGGCGCCTGGGTGGACGCGGTCGCCCATCTTCGCCCCGGTCTTGCCCACGCCCATGACGTCTTGAATCATGGTGTAGCCGGTGACGCCGCGTTCGCGCATCATGTTCATGCAATGAGGCTCATACTCGCTGTCGGTCACCAGAAAGAGCATTTTCATTTTGGGCTCCTCATTCCTCTTCGTCGAACGGTTCGTCGGAAACGGGCGGCTTGTCGCCGTAGAAGAGCACGTACAAAATTGGAACGGCCCCCCACGAAAGGAGCGTCGAGGCTATCGTTCCGGCCATCAGCGCTATCGCCATGCCCTGGAAGATCGGATCCATGAGCATGACCGACGAGCCAACAACCACGGCGAGCGCCGTGAGAAGCATCGGGCGGAACCGCACCGCGCCGCCATCAACCACGGCGTCCTTCAAAGGCATTCCCTGCCGCATCCTCATTTCGGCGAAGTCAATTACCAGAATCGAGTTGCGCACGA
The DNA here is from genome assembly GCA_022759065.1 of Acidobacteriota bacterium. Lineage (GTDB taxonomy): Bacteria > Acidobacteriota > UBA4820 > UBA4820 > DSQY01 > JAEMPZ01. The sequence goes on from JAEMPZ010000253.1 coordinate 1,038, forward strand.
CGATGCCCGCAAGGGCGATGAAGCCTATCATCGAGGTGGCGGTGAAGAAGGCGCCCAAGAGCCCGTGGGCCGGTATGACGCCGACGAGCGAAAGGGGAATCGGCGCCATGATCGCCAAAGGCGTCAGGTAGCTCTTGAACCATCCGACGACCATGATGTACATCAGGACGAGCACGAGCGCGAAGGCTATCCCAAGGTCCCTGAATACCTCGTAGGTGACCTGCCACTCTCCGTCCCACTTCATCACGTAATGGTTGGCGAGCTCGGGCATTTCGGTGTAAAGCCTCTTCATTCCGGCCGAGCCGTCGGGCAGCGCCATCCTGGCCACGGCGTGGTTGAGCTTGAGCATGGCGTAAACCGGGCTCTCCTCGCTTCCAGCCACGTCGCCGATGACGTAAACGACCCGTTGCAGGTTTTTATGGTAGATGTCCTGTGGGACGAAGCCCTTCTGTATGTCAACGACTTCCGCGAGGGGGATCATCGTCCCCTGGCGGTTCTGTATCTGCAGGGACGAAAGAGCGGCGACGTCAACGCGCGCCTCGCGCGGCATCCTCAGCACGATGGGGACCATCTCGCGTTCTCTTGGCATGTGGGCCATGGTCACCTGGGCGCCGTGAACCGCCATAGAAACGGCGTTTGAAATCTCCATCACGGAGAGGCCCGCCGACGCTGCCTTCTTCGGGTCAACGTTCAGCTCCACCTCTTCCTGCGGCGCGAGGGCATAGATGTCGCTGTCAACAACGCCCGCTGTTTTATTGAAGATGCCAAGGAGGTCCCGCCCCACCTTTAACTGGCCCTTCAGGTCGGGGCCGTAGATTTCGGCCACCAGCGTCGAGAGGACCGGCGGCCCCGGTGGAATCTCCACGACCTTGAGGTTTACGCCCAATTGCTGGGCCAGGGGCTCGAGCATGACCCGCGCTTCCTTTGCCAGGTCGTGGCTCTGCTTTGACCTTTTGGATTTGGGCAGCAGGTTGACCTGGATGTCGGCCTTGTTCGAAGCCTGGCGCAGGTAGTAGTGGCGAACCAGGCCGTTGAAGGTGATCGGGCCGGAGGTCCCGGCGTAAATCTGGTAGTCGGTCACCTCCTTCATTTCCGTCATTTTCTGCGCCAGGGCCTGGGCGGCTCGCAGGCTCTCTTCAACGGGCGTTCCGGCGGGCATGTCGAGCACCACCTGGAACTCGCTCTTGTTGTCGAAGGGAAGCATTTTCGCCTTGACGATCTTGAAGAGCACAAGCGAAATTGAAATGAGGAGCAGAATGAAAGTGACTGCGAGGAATGTCAGCCCGGCCTTCCTGTCGTGGGTGAGCCGAGTCATGATTTTTCGGTAGAGGCGAAGAAGCCTCATCTCGTGTTCCTCGCCGGCGTGGACCTTGTTCTTCAAAAGCCTGTAGGCGGCCCAGGGCGAAACCATGAAGGCCACGAGAAGCGAGATGAGCATCGCGGCGGAGGCGCCGACCGGTATGGGCCTCATGTAGGGCCCCATCATGCCTCGCACGAAGGCCATCGGCAGGATCGCGGCGATTACGGTGAAGGTGGCGAGGATCGTCGGGTTGCCCACTTCGTCCACCGCCTCTATCGCCTTGCGCACGAGCGACCGCTGGTCCTTCATTGTGAAATGGCGGTAGATGTTCTCGACGACCACTATGGCGTCGTCAACTAAGATGCCGATTGAAAATATGAGGGCGAAGAGCGTCACGCGGTTGAGCGTGTACCCGGCCAGGTAGTAAACAAGAAGCGTGAAGGCAAGAGTCACCGGAACGGCTATGCCGACGACCAGCGACTCGCGCCAGCCGAGCATCAGCGCGATGAGAAGCACCACCGACGCCGTCGCCAGCAACAGGTGCTGGATCAGTTCGTTTGACTTCTCCCCGGCCGTCGCGCCGTAGTCTCGCGTGACGGTTACGTTGAGGTCGCGGGGAATAAGGTTTCCCTTCAGGGCCTCGACCTTCTTTAAAAGGAGTTCGTTGAGCGCCGTCGCGTTCACGCCCGGCCTCTTTGCCACGCTGATGGTCACGGCCGGGAAATTGCTGCCCGCAAAGGCCTGGATGCCTTTTTCTTTTGCGGCTGGGCCGGCGCCGAAGAGGACGTACTGGCTCGGCAGGGGAGGGCCATCCTCGATCGTTGCCACGTCCCCGAGATAGACCGGCCTGCCCTGGTAAAAGCCCACCAGCACGGATGCGACGTCTTCTCTGTTTTTCAGCCACGAGCCCGCGTCGAGCCGCACCTCGCGGTTGTCCTTCACCAGGTCTCCCGCGGGCAGCCTGGAGTTGAACGCCTGAAGCGATTGGGCGATTCCTAGGGGGTTCACGGCGTGGGCGGCCATGCGCACGGGGTCAAGAACGACGCGCATTTCGCGCCGCTGGGCGCCGACGACCTCGACGGTTGAAACGTCTGGCACCGACCTCAGCTGAAGTTCAAGTTCCTGCCCGATGCGCGTCAGGGTGTAGGCGTCGTAACCCTTTCCCCACAGCGTCAGGCCGAGGACCGGCACGTCGTCAATGCCGTGGAGCTTGATCAAGGGCTCCATCGCCCCCTGCGGCATCTCGTTTTTGTGGCCGGCGATCTTGTCGTAGATCTTCACCAGGGCCGTGTCCTCGTCGGACCCGACCTTGAACCTGACGATGATCATCGCCACGTTTGCCGACGAGGTGGAGTAGACGTATTCGACGTTGGGAATCTCCCACATCAGCTTTTCAAGGGGAGTGGATACCCGCTGCTCCACCTCTTCAGGGGTGGCGCCCGGCATCGGGACGAAGATGTCCACCATCGGCACCTTGATTTGCGGCTCCTCCTCGCGCGGCGTCATGAGAACGGCGAAGACGCCCAGAATAAGCGCGGTTATGACGAAGAGCAGCGTCAGCTTGTTGTTTAGAAAGTAGTGGGCCACGCGGCCCGAAGGCCCAACCTTGATCATTTATCAACCTCCAGAGCGCCCCCAGCGGCGGTTCACTGGGCCACGCTCACGCGGGCGCCGTCGGCCAATCCATCGGGGACCGGCGCGATGACCATTTCGCCTTCGTCAAGGCCGGAAAGGATCTGGACAAGGCCTTTTGCCTTGAGGCCCGCCTGCACGTACCTGAGCCTCGCGGCGCCGTCCGCCACGACGAAGACGCCGTCCATCTGGCCTCTCTCCACCAACGCGCTCGAAGGAATCGCCAGCGCCTGCTGGGTAAAAGCCGCGAACCTGACGCTGGCGAACTGGCCAGGCAGGACGCCCGCATTTTCGGGGATCGCCAGCTTGACCGTGGCGGTTCGCGTGACCGGGTCGGCGGCTGTGACGGCGGCGGTTATTTTGGCCTCGAAGCTCTTGCCCACGGCGTCAACAGTCACAAAGGCGCTTTGGCCCGCGGAAAGCGCCCGCGCCTTTTCCTCGGGAACTTGCACGGAAAGCTCGAGGTCGTTGGGGTTTTCAAGCGTCAGGATCGGGGCGCCGGGGTAGGCGAGGTTGCCAGCGTCCATCCACTTGCGCGTAATTATCCCGTCGCCTGGAGCAACGATTTTGCCGTAGGAGAGAAGCGTGCTGGACAGGCCCAGGTTCGCTTCGGCCTGCTCTTTCTGGGCCTTGGCCGCGGCGAGCCCCATCTCTGCCTGTTCGAGCTGGTGCTTCGTGACCGCCTTCTCCGCGTAAAGCGCCTTGAATCTTTCGTAGTCGCGTTGCGCGTTTTGAAGCGCGACATCGGCGGCGCTTCTGCCGGCCTTCGACTGCAGGAAAGCGCTCTGCGCCTCTGCGGCGTCAACCTCGGCAAGGAGCTGCCCCTTCTTGACGGCCTGCCCCTCCTCGACCGCTATGCGCTGAACGCGCCCCATCATCTTTGTTGAGATCGTGACGGCCTGGCGCGAGCGGATGTTGCCGACGTACGCGTCGGCCGAAGGCATCTCCTGCTTCACGGCCTTTACGGCCGCGACTTGAACGGCCGGACCCTGCGGCCCCTTGGCGCCTTCGCCGTTCGAGCAGGCCGCGAGCGCGGCCAAGGCCACTACAGCACCCGCCGAAAAAAAGATCGTTCTCATTTTTTCACCTCGATAAATCGTCGCATAGGCATAACCGTCATCCAGGAAATGCGCGCGGCACTTTCGGCCAGTCCCAGGCCCGCCCAGTTTCACTTCATGCTCCCTGGCAGCGGCTCGCCGGTGGCCCAGGCCAGATTGGCGCGCTCGACCAAAGCGTCGTGAATCGCCTGGTTCCTCGAAAGCTTGGCCGCCGTCAGCGCCATGTCCGCGTCCAAAAGGTCGGTGATGGAGGCGAGCCCCTCCTTGTATCGCAGCTCGACGATGCGCTGGTTTTCCTGCGCCTGCGCCACGGCTCCGGTCGTGACCGACACCCGCTCATCGGCCGCCCTGGCCCTGAGCCAGGCCTCTTTGGCTTGAACGGCCACCTTTTCTCTCAAGTCCTTCAGAGCCTGTTCAGCCTGAAGGGATTGAGCCTTGGCCGTTTCAAGCCGCCCGGCCCTCGCTCCGCCGTCAAAGAGCGGCACTTTCAACTGAATTCCCACCTGCCAGTTGTCGCCGTACCGCGCCCACTTCTCGGTGTCCCATTCGTAAGAAGCCATCAGCCCCGCCTGCGGAAGGTAGTCCGCCCTGGCCATCTTCACTCCCTCGGAAGCCTGGTCGCGCTGAATAGCCGTGGCCTTCAAGTCGGGCCTGGCCTCAATCGCCCTTTTCATGGCCTCTTCAAGGGCCGGGAGCGGTTCGGCGGGCACCACGAAGGAGCCCAAAGGGGCGACGTTCTCGGAAGCGCCCATTGCGTAGCCTAGATATGCGCGCGCCACTTCGGCGTCGGCTTTGCGCGCCGCCTCCTGCTGCTCGACGTCGCTCGCGTAAACGCGAATGCGCATGAGGTCGGAATCAAGGACGAGGTCCTGCTTGTACATCGCCTCGACCTGGTTCAGGTGAGCCCTCGCGGTTTTTGCCGCCTCGCCCATCACCTCCGCCGCCTCTTGTGCCAGGAGGCTTCCGTAAAAAGCCTCGGTCACGGCGCGGGCCGTCGAAGATTCGGCGAAGGAAACATTCTGCCTGGCAGACTCGATGCCCCATTTCGTGGCCTTGTAGGCCGCCTTCAGCTTGCCTCCAGTGAAGAGGGGCATGGCCAATTCGAACTTCGTCTGGTAATTGGTCAGCGGGTCGGGGTTGTTGAGCCTGTCAAGGGCGAAGTCCTGCATGGCGAACTGCGACTGCGTCAGTTTTCCCATGAAGACGTAAACGGGATTGTTGGTCCTCGAAGCCATTTCGGACAACGATATGTCCGGGATGAAATAGCTCCGAGCCTCGCGGAACTGTCCCTCCTTGGCATTCACGTCCGCCCTTGCCGCTCCGAGAAGCGCGTTGTGCTGCAGCGCCTCGTTCACCGCCGCGTCCAGCGTAACCTGGCGCGGGGACTCCTGCGCCAGAGCGGCGGCCGAGAAGAGCGCCAGGGCAACAAAGATAAGCCGCCTGATAGCACCGGCCTTCATCTTGGATTCCTCCTGCGGCGCCAATGGCGCCCACGGCACAGAAGATGCAACGGCCCCGCCCGGCGTAACAGCGAAGAATGGGGCGGCGGCGAGAAG
>JAEMPZ010000127.1 GCA_022759065.1 Acidobacteriota bacterium
CTTCGGCCAGACAAGTATATCGGAAAGTGGTCCTCTTCGGAAGACAAGCCCCCTGTGGTATGCTATAAGGCGGAGGGTACCTTTGCGTCTCATACGCTGGGCGGCATATTTGGCAAGCCTTGGAGCTGGAACGGCGCTGGGCGTCTGGCTGGTGCTGAGCTTTGCTTCGCACAGCAGCGGGGTGACCGTGCCGCAAGTGGTGGGGTTGAGCGATGACCAGGCGCGCTTTCAGGCGGAGAGGCAGGGGCTTATTTTTCAAGTCGAAACGGAGCGATATGACCTGGCCATTCCTCGCGGCCGGGTGGCAAGCCAAAATCCGGACGCGGGAATGGCGGTGAAAAGGGGCCAGACCCTGAGGGTCGTCATCAGCAAGGGGCTAGACAGCGTCACGGTTCCAGAATGGAGAGGCGTCGGCCTGAGCCAGGCGCAGGTGCACGCGCAGCAGGCCGGGCTTAAGATAACGAACATAACATACATGCGATCCGCGCTTCCTCCCCAGGTTGTCATCGCTCAGGCCCCAGCTCCAGGCTCCGTCGTCGCCAGGGATTCAGAAACGTGCCTGCTGGTCAGCGCCGGGGCGCCGACCTACGTCTTCGTGACGCCGGACTTTTCGGGCGTCCGGCTGGAGACGGCGCAGCGCTTGTTGGGATCGTACGGCATACAGACCGGCCCGACCAGGACGCGGACCGTCCGCGGCGCGGAAGGAACAGTACTGGCCCAATCCCCGCAGCCGGGATATCCGCTTGACCGAAACCAGATCGTCCAGCTTGTGGTGAGTTCCCAATGAAAACGAGCGTCCGCGAACGCCTTCTGGCGCCGTCAGTGCTCTCGGCCGATTTCGCCTCCCTGGGAGAGGCCGTTGCCCGAGTCGCCCCATACAGCGGCCTTTTGCACGTTGACGTGATGGACGGCCACTTCGTGCCGAACATTACCCTGGGCCCAGTCGTGGTTGCCGGCCTGAAGCGCGCGACCAAGCTGCCTCTGGACTGCCATCTTATGATAGAGGCGCCGGACCGGTACCTGGCCGATTTTGCCAAGGCCGGCGCCACTTGCCTTTCGGTTCACCAGGAGGCGTGTCCCCATTTGCACAGGACAATCCAGCGCATCCGTGAAGAAGGAATGCGTCCGGGGGTGGCGCTCAACCCGGCCACGCCCATCGAAACGCTGGAAGAGATACTTGAATGCCTCGATTTCGTTTTGATAATGAGCGTCAATCCCGGCTTCGGAGGGCAGAAATTCATTCCCTCCTCGCTGGACAAGGTGAAGCGGCTTAGGGCCATGATCGAAGCCGGTGGATGGAACGCCTCTATTGAGGTGGACGGCGGCGTCAACGAAAAGACCATCCCTTCGTTGCTCAAGGCCGGCGCGGACTGGTTTGTCGCCGGTTCCGCCATTTTTGGAGCGCCCGACCCTGCCGCTGAAGCAAGGCGCTTTGAAGAGATGCTGCATGGCTGAAACAACCGTTTCAATTCGCGTCCGCTACGCGGAGACGGACCAGATGGGGGTCGTGCACCACGCCGCGTACCTGCCGTGGCTGGAGGTCGCGAGAACGGAGTACCTCCGCCAGAGGGGGCTCCCCTATAAAACTCTTGAAGAGCAGGGCATAAGCATGCCGGTGCTCAAGGTCGAAGTGGAGTATCTAAAGCCAGCCCTGTACGACGACCTTCTCTCAATTACCGCGAAGCTGGAGGCCGCGTCGGCCGTCAGGTTCCAGTTTGCTTACGAAGTCCGCCGTGATGGGGGCAAAACGCTGCTTTGCCGCGGCAGGACTTTTCACGCGGCGACCGGGCGCGACGGGCGGCCCAAGCGCGTGCCGGAAGAAATCATGCATATTTTAGGAGGCGATCTTGCGAAGAGTTAGCTATGCCATGACACTTGCAATTCTGCTTTTGTTGTCAGCGGCGGCATGTCACCATAAGCGAAACGCGGCGAAGGCGCCCGCGGAAGTGTTGCCGGTGGAGACGCTTTGGGCCAAGGGGCAGGCCGCCATGAAGAAACACCACGCCGCGACGGCCAGAAAATATTTCGACCAGATAGCGTTGCGCGAAGACGCTGGAGAATACAAGAACAAGGCGGACATCGCGACCGCCGACAGCTACCGCATGGAGCACAACGTCAGCTCCTACGCGGAGGCGATCAGCCGATACCAGACATTCCTCGCCTTCCACGCCACGCGCCCGGAAGCGGCCTATTGCCAGTACGAGATCGCCGAATGTTACCTGGAGGAAGTGCAGACCCCGGATAGAGACATTACCCCGGCCACTCGCGCGCAGGAGGCCTATCGCAATGTCATAGAGAATTACCCCAACTCGCCTTACGTCGCCGATGCGAAGAAGAAGCTTCAGCGGGTGAGCGATATTCTGGCGGCGCACGAGATAAAGGTGGGCGACTTTTACCTGAAGGACAAGGACTACGGCGGCGCCATTGCCCGCTACCGCACGGTCATTGACAGGTATCCCTCCTACTGGAACATGCCGCTGGTTAAATTCCGCCTGGGAGAAGCGCTGTACCGGGGCAACCAGCCGGAGGAGGCGATCCTCTATTTCCGGCAGATTGTCCAGGAGCAAGGAACGACTCAGCTAGCCAAGGCGGCGTCAAAACGGCTGGCGCAAATCGAGCGCCGCGACGGCAAGCCGCCTTCGGCCACCGAGAAGCCCGACAAGCTGCCAGGCGGCCCGCTCGTGGAGCCGAAGGCCAAGAACAAGCACTGGTGGCAGTTCTGGAAAAGAGGGAAATAAAGGAGCAACGCATGGCCGCTTCGCGTTTTGCGATTTCGGCCCTAATCGGCCTGATGATGGCGGCGCTCGCAATAGCGGCGCCATGCCAAGGCTCGCCAGAGCCGCCGGCACAAGGCCAGCCATCCACCGGCGCGCTTGCGTGGGACAAGGACTTTGACCTTCTCCTCGAAGAGGCCAACGTTCCAACCAGGGGACAGGCCCTTCTGGAAAAACAACTGGCCAGCCTCAACCACGAACGTGAAATGGAGGCGCGCCGCGCCGCTGACCTGCGCAAGCGGTTGCAGGACATCAGCGGCAATTTCACCCTGGCCGCCTTGGCGCAGGAGCTTGGCCGCCAGGGAGTTGCCGACGAAAAAATCGCGAGAGACAACCTCCGCCACCAGATTGACGAAGCCCAAAAGATGCTTGCCAAATTGGACGGCCAGATCAAACAGACCAAGGAGCGGCTCAGCAGATGAGAATTCTGCTTGCGGAGGACCGCGCGAGCCTTCGGGCGGCTCTGGCGGAAAGCCTCGAGCGCGCCGGTTTTGACGTTGCCCAGGCTGGCGAAGGCCTGGAAGCGATGGCCCTGGTGGAAGAGGGCAGTTACGATCTCGCGATCTTGGACCTTAAAATGCCGGCGCACTCAGGCCTTGAGCTTCTGGAGGCGTCCAAAGCACGGTGGCCTTCAAGGCCGGTCATTCTTCTCACCGCCTACGGTTCCGTTGAAACCGCCGTTTCGGCAATGAAGGCCGGGGCCGACGATTTTCTCTCCAAGCCGGTTGACCCTGACCATCTTCTGCTGGTCGTTAAACGGGCGCTGGAGGCCGACAGGGCTGGCCGCGTCTACGAAGCCATGAGCGACGATCTGGCGCGCCATCCCGCTTTCATGGGCATCGTCGGCAAGAGCGAGGCTCTCAACCGCGCCCAGGAAGAGGCAATGCGCGTTGCCCAGACAGGGGCGACCGTCCTTCTGCTTGGCGAAACTGGCGTGGGCAAAGAGCTTTTCGCCCGCGCTATCCATGCCGCGAGCCCGCGCGCGCGCCAGCCTTTTGTGGCGGTCAACTGCGCGGCGCTGCCGCAGGGCCTTCTGGAGAACGAGCTTTTTGGCCACGAGAAGGGTTCTTACACCGGCGCGCACGAGTCGAGGATGGGGAAATTCGAGCTCGCTCACCGGGGCACCCTCTTTTTGGACGAGATCGGAGAGATGCATCCGGACCTTCAGGCGAAGCTCCTGCGCGTCTTGGAGGAACGGTCGTTCCTGCGGATCGGCGGACTTCGCCCGGTGACGGTGGACGTCAGGCTTATTTGCGCGACCAACCGCGACCTGATGGAGCTCGCCGGCAGAAACGAGTTCAGGCGCGACCTCTATTACAGGCTAAACGCATTCCCCATAACCATTCCTCCTCTTCGCGAGCGGCGAGAAGACATTCCGCTTCTGGCGGAAGCGGCTCTTGGCAGGCTGAGAAGAGAGCTGGGGAGGCGCTCGCTCCGCTTCTCGCAGGGGACGCTTGAAGCGATCGCCAGCCAGGATTGGCCCGGAAACGTGAGGGAGCTGATGAACCGCATCGAGCGCGCCGCCATCTTGTCCGGCAAGGATGGCTCCATCGGCCCGGAAGCCTTCGGCGGCGGCAGCCTGGGTTCAGTGCCGGCAGATGATCCATCTCCCGCGGCCCAGGGAGATCCCGAGGCATTTCTCGAGGCTGAAAGAGCCTGGCGCGTTCGCCAGGTTGTAAGGCTTTGCGGCAACGACCTCAAAAAGGCCTCGCGCTTGCTTGGGATGCCGCTGCCCGCCTTAAAGGCCATTTCGGGCTTGGACAGGAACGAGGAGCAAACTTTAAGCAGGCGGGGAACGTAACATTACCTTGGCTTTATTGAGGAGATCACTATGGCGAATCCATCCGATGTTTTTCAAGCGGCTCCGCAGAAGAGGCGCCGGTGGGGATTGATCATATTTCTCATGCTGATAGGCGTCCTGCTTGTTGGAGGCGTCCTTGTCATGGCCGGCCTTGCGTCACTGGTTCAGGGAGGCTCCGTGTCGGTCAAGCCGGACTCGACGCTCGTTTTGAAGCTGGACAGGGAGGTGCAGGAAGCGCCACCCAATCCCATATCCACCCAACTCTTCGGCGCAAAGGTTTACCAACTGCTTGAAGTCCACGCCGCGATCCAGCGAGCCGCCAAGGATGACCGCATCAAGAGCCTGCTTTTAGACGTCGGCGATTTTGCCGCGGGATTAGCCAAGCTTCAGCAGATCCGTTCAGACGTCGAAGCCTTCAAGAAGAGCGGCAAGCCCGTCTATGCCTATTTCGAATCAACTGGCAACGGCGGCTACTACCTTGCCAGCGCGGCCGACAAGGTCTATGCTCCCCCTACCGCCGACCTTCTAATAACCGGCCTCTACGCGGAGGTGCCCTTTTATCGCGGCGGCCTGGACAAAATCATGGTCGAGCCGCAGTTTTACCACATAGGCGACTACAAGTCCTACTCGGACGCGTTTATGCGCAAGGACATGTCCGATGCCCAGAGGGTGGCGATGGATGCCATCCTTGACAGCTTGTACGGCCAGCTCGTGAGCGGCATAGCTTCCGGCCGCCACCTCACGGAGGAACAGGTCAAGGCCGACATTGACACCGGCATGCTTTTCGGCCCTGAAATCCGTGCTCGAGGCCTCGTGGATGACATTTGGTATAGAGACCAGCTCGAAGCGGCGCTTGAGAAGGCGAACTCCAACAAAGAGGGGTGGAACAGCGTCGAGCTCAACGACTATCTCAAAGATCACCGGATTGACCTGGAATCCGGAGCCTCCAAGTCGGTCGCCGTGGTCATAGCGAGCGGCAACATCATGTCGGGAGAAGGCGACGGCTCAAACGGCAACCTGGGCTCCGACACGGTCGTTGGCTGGTTGGACAAGGCATCAAGAAACGACAAAATAAAGGCGGTCGTGCTGCGCGTTGACAGCCCTGGCGGCTCGGGCCTGGCCTCCGACATGATATGGCGCGAAGTGGCGCTCGTTCGCCAAAGGAAGCCGGTAGTAGTCTCCATGTCGAGCACCGCGGCCTCCGGCGGATACTTTATTTCCATGGGCGCGGACGGCATCGTCGCAGAGCCCGGGACGATAACGGGTTCCATAGGCGTCTTGACGGGAAAGTTCGTCACGAGGAAACTCTGGGATTGGACCGGAATCAATTACGTCCCCATGAAGCGCGGCCAGAATGCCGACCTCTTCTCGGCTTACGTGCCATTTTCCCCCGATCAGGAGAAGCTCGTCGTTTCGTTGATGCAGTCTTTTTACAAGGATTTCGTGACGAAAGCGGCGCAAGGCCGGAACAAGAGCTATGAGGAGATTGACAAGGTCGCGCAGGGCCGAATTTGGAGCGGCGAGGACGCCCTGAAGCTGGGCCTTGTGGATCAGTTGGGCGGGTTGGACGAGGCGATCACCATGGCCAAATCCAAGGCGAAGATAGGCAAGGATGAAAAGGTTAGACTCCAGGTTTACCCGCGCGCCCTGACTGTTTTCGAAGCGCTGTTCAAAGGGGGACTCAAGGATGCCAAAGAAGATCTGGCCGAACAGGATCTGCCCGAAGCAGTAAAGTCCCCGCTGCGCCAATTGAAAGCCATGGCGCCGCTGGCCTCCGAGCCGTTTCTGGTTTACATGCCGGAGCGCATTGAGGCGAAGTAGCTGGAAAGAGTGGCTAGTGACTGGTGATTGGTGGGCAGTGATTGGCGCGACGGCCAACGGCGGCTGCGCCTGTACGTTTGCTTCACGAGCGGGCAACCAATCGCCGCCAAATGCAGGGCCAAACACACTACCCGTGCGCACTGTGAAGGGGGCAGCTACAAACCCTTGACCAGCTG
>JAEMPZ010000204.1 GCA_022759065.1 Acidobacteriota bacterium
GAATGGAAACAAAGGTGACTGGTGACCTGTGATTAGTGATTGGTGAAAGATGAAGGGAGGGCGCAACGGGCCAACGCACTTGCCCCTCCCGCAATTGACTTGGCGCATGGCGCGGATTATCCTGAAGTTGATGCGGGGCGCTGGAAGCGGTGGCAGATTAGGCCTCAGCATTTGACGCCCAATATGCGTTAGGCACAAGTAGGAGGGCGCATTGCTCTCTAATCTCGGGGATCCTTGGTGGCCACATGAACGGCTAATGTATCTGTGGTCTGCTCTGTTCCTCTTGGATTACTTGCTTATTGCCTTCATTCTTGCGGGCGTGGTGTTCATCTGGCAATCAAAAGGCTATTACCATTCTAGCGGTGCGGGAGGTCTCGTGCAGCCTAACCACCCGTTGCAGCGGGCCGTAACTAGCATTATGCTTCACGTTAAGCGCCGTGCTGATCGGCGGGGAGGTAGACATGGTGCTGGACCATATTGACATGGATGACCTGCTGATGGCCCTGGAGGACAATAATCCTGAACACTCCTTCTTCCTTGATACCGCCAGCGGCGAGGTGCTGATGATCTATGAAGACTGGGAGGATGCGCATGAACTGTTCGCGGAGGTCGACGAGAATCCGGAACGCTACTTGCCCATAGAGGCTATATCCTCAAGCGAGGGATTTGAAATCATGGAGGACTACGTTGAAACGCTCGGCTCGACCGAAGCGGCGTCGAGGCTCGCAAAAGCCCTTTCCGGGCGCCACCCGTTCAGGACATTCAAGGATGTGCTCTCCAATTATCCTGAGATTAGGCAGAAGTGGTTCGAGTTTCACGACGAAAGGCTTCTTCGCGTCGCGGCTCAATGGCTTGAAGACAACGATATTAAGCTGAAGCCGAAAAAGGGATAACGCCCGCGAGCGATAGCAAGAGTGTGATAGCGCGGTGCTGAAGTCGCCGCTTATGATGCTGGCTGACCACATGTACTTCCGGCCCAACAGCCACGGAATGGAAGATGCGCTTATGGTCGTTGCACCCCAAATATCTTGATTCCAAAGGGCTGGTCGCCCTGTGGCGCGAGGCGCTGCTTGCCAAGGCGGTGCTTCTAGGCCGGACCCGCGGTTATCGCCAGCACCCGCAATTGGAGCGGTTCCGCTCCCAAACGTCTCCCGTCTCCGCCATCAACGCATATCTGAAAGCGGTTTATGCCGAGGCTGCCGCGCGGCATTACTCTTTTGACCGAAGCAAGGTGGGTAAGGTTCACAGGCACGTTGTCATTCCGGTCACTTCGGGGCAGATTGAGTATGAGTGGCATCATCTCATGGCAAAACTGGCGGCGCGGGATCCGGCATGGCGCGACAAGTGGCAAGGAGAAGCCTTCCCGGAGTGTCATCCTCTCTTTGCAGCGCGCTCCGGCGATATCGAGCAATGGGAAAGGCGGCGTTGAGGCGCGCCGCGCTTCCCGGGGCCTTAGGCCACAAAGTGGCGTACAATGAAGAAGGAGGCGGCCAATGAGCTGGAAGCTATTGTTTCTTATGGTTGGGCTCCAACTGGCGATGGTGGCGGCCGAAAAGCCCGTCCAATTTAACGAAGAGTCGGACGGGAAGACGGTGGCTCTCGAAGTGGGAGATTGCTTCGACATCACGCTTGCCGAGAATCCCACCACCGGTTTTGGCTGGGAGATTGTCGCGGGACTGGACGGCGTAATAGAACAAGTGGGCGAGCGCGAGTTTATTCCGAGCCGGCAGGACAAACATCTGGTCGGCGCGGGCGGCACCGTCACATATCATCTTAAGGCCGTTGGAACGGGAACGGTTACGCTGAATCTGGCCTATCGCAGGCCATGGGAGAAGGAAACCCCGCCGGCGAAGAGCTATCAGCTCACCGTGACGGTCTCGCAATAGGCTTGTCGCCGGCAGGGGATGGTCGAGACGATGGCGAAACAGACAGTGCGCACCGTGGGAAGCCAGCTTGGCCGGCAGATTTTCAGGGGCCTGCTGGGCGGAATATTGGGCGGATCGCGCCGCCGGTAATTGCGGGGGAAAGCTCCGTGCGTAGAATGAAGGCTTGCTTTTTGCTGCTCGCGTTACTGGCTGCCGTTCCGGCAGGTTATCTTGCCCAGGCGGGGAGCCCCGATTCAGTCCGCGATGTCGTTCAAGCGGCAAGGTCTCAGATAGGCAAGACGATTATTTACGACGGTTCATATAAAAAGATCGCATATCCAGGAGGTGACGTTCCACTGGAACGCGGAGTGTGCACGGATGTTCTGATAAGGGCTTTCAGGGCCGTTGGCATTGATCTTCAGGTTCTCGTTCATGAAGACATGCAATCGGCTTTCAGCCAATATCCGAAAGCCTGGGGCTTGGCCGAGCCGGACGCCAACATTGACCACAGGCGGGTTCCCAACCTCGCCGCCTTTTTCAGGCGCCACGGGCGTTCACTCAGGCCCACGAAAACTCCGTCCGATTACATCCCAGGCGATATCGTCACGTGGATGCTTCCGTCCGGGTATCCCCATATCGGACTCGTTTCAGATGGGTGGTCGCCCGGCCATGAGCGCCCGCTGGTGATTCATAACATAGGGCAGGGGACGCAAGAGGAGGATGTTCTGTTCATGTACCACATCACCGGGCATTACAGGTATTTCGGACAAAGGAGGGAATCGCGATGACGGTGGCGGCCGCTCAAATGGTCGCAGCCGGGATGATAACTCAGGAGCAGGAGTCATCAGACATTGGCGGGCTCAAGACCCAGCCGGACGGCAAGGAGCAGTTGAAAAATCGCAGCGATTCTCAAGTGACTGTGGTAAAGTCAAGAGGCCTTAATTCCAGGAGGTGCACATGTTCGTACAATTGCTGGTAATCACGTTTCTCGTGGCGGCGGGGACGAGTACAGTTGCCGCGATGCTGTTCTCGCGGCCGGTCAACAAAATTCTGGGGCGGCTGGTCTCTGAACAGCTTGCGCCCATCTGGCGCCGCTATATCCTATTCGCCATCTATGTGGTCGGGATTTCAGGCGGGGTCCGTGTTTGGGACGTCGAGAGGTACGTCACGCCCGACAAGGAGGGGAAACTCCTCACGCTGAATTCCGACAGGTGGGTCATTGAAATCTACAAGACGATTATGGGTTCACTCGAAAGCGTCGCCTGGATGCTGCTGATCTTTTTTCTATTCGCGCTTCTGGCTTACGTCGTCGTCCGCGGCTTTGAGATGAAACATGCAGGCGATGAGAAAGGGAAGAAAGATCAAACCCCTGCCTGACACTCCGTCGTGGTGAAGCGTGGCGTTGCCGGCTCACTGGTGTTGGGCATAGGAAATGGCTGTGCGAATAATTGAGGAGCTGAAGCGGCGGGCCAGTCACCTCAAGATGGAGACGTTCGCTCTCTACCTTGCCTCGCGACACCCCGACACGCCCTGGTATGCCAAGCTGCTCGTTGCGGCCGTTGTGGCCTATGCCTTCAGTCCCATAGATATTATTCCTGATTTCATACCGGTATTGGGCTACCTGGACGACCTCGTGCTGGTCCCAATGGGTATTGCTCTGGCCATCAGCGCCGCGTACGAACTATTGGAGTGGGGATCAGCCATGGCGCTGGGGCAGAATGCGGAAGACTTTCTGGCCACTCAGGGCGATCCATGGGACACCCAATCAGACATGCTATTCGCGCTTATCGGCGGCGCATGCGCCTTGCTATTCCTGGCTCGCTGGCACGACCGCCAGATCAACTCGCTGCGTCCGCAGGTTGGCTTTTCCGGGTTCGAGGAGCCGCCTCGGACCAGTAAGAGGACTTAAGGAGCTATTACGATGAAGGAAGAAGGCCGTCTATGCGATTCAAGGCTCTACGAGCGCCAATTCATGGCCGCGCTCAAGTGCATGGCCACGCCAGGCCGGCACGCCAACGTGCTGCAGCAAGGGTCTTTGATGTTCCATACTTGAAGGGCCAGGTTTACCTGAACCCACACCCGAAAGAACTGGCCCTGCGAAATCATGTCTAATGCCAAGCCGCCGTCAGGACGTTACAATATCACCGCAAGCCGCCGTCAGGCCGAGGCGGCGGAGCGACAGTCTGTCCGTGGCATTGGCGGGGGCCAGAAGCTGGACCAAGTCCATGAACCCGCCGGTCTCCAGCGTGACTCGTAATGTCCCCTCCTTCCAGGAGAGCGATTTGACGCGCTCTTTGAGGTCATAGGTCCTGGCCTGGCCTTTATGAACCTTTTCCACGGGCCACGTGGCGGCTTGCTGAAAGGCGGCCGCCTTTTCGATTAGCGCCTCGCGCTCCAGGGCGCTCAAGCCTGATGGGTCTATTTCGTAGCGCTGAAACCTCAAGGCGCCAAGTTTTTCGAGGCCGGGCGAAACCTTCGCGATGGCGATTGGCGCAAGGCCCCGCGGCAGACTGGAACGAAGAAAGCCAAGGAGCTTTTCTGCATCAACGCTCAGCGCCTCGAACTCCATCAGCTCATTGAGCCCTTCGACGCCCAGAGGCAGCGGCGAAGGCAGCTCCACCTTCGGCATCGGATGGAATCCCTTCGAGTAAGCAAGCGCCACGCCGGCGCGCCTCAAAGCTCGCACTAGAACATCAACAAGGTCGAGGTGCCCAAGAAACCGTGCCGTGCCGGTTTTCGAGAAGGTGAGGCGGTACTTGGATATCTCCGCGACGGCAGTCTCGGCTGAGGCCGCCTTGGACGGCTCCGCCGACGGGAAGATTTCGCTTTCGCGACTCCTCTCGAACTCACCAGCCATGCACTGTTTGGCGAAAAAGCCGCAACCGTAGCAGGAATCGGCCCCGCATTTGTTCGTCGGCTCGGCGGCGAGCGCCTGTTGCCATTCGCGCCAGAGGAAATCCTTTCGGACGCCGACGTCAATGTGGTCCCACGGCAGCGGCTCGTCCTTTGCCCTATCGCGGTGAAGATAGAACGCGACATCAATGTTGGCGCGCTTGAACGCCTCCTGCCACAAGTCGCGGCGCAACTGTTCGGTCCAGCCGTCGAAGCGGCAGCCAAGGCGCGCGGCCTCTTCGATGGCGTTGGCGACGCGGCGGTCGCCGAGAGAGAGGACCGCTTCGATGACGCTTGCGTCCACGTCATGCCACTTGTAAGTCACCGGGCGGCGGAGGTTATCCTTCAGCCAGTTCTGCTTGGCGCGGAGGTTCTCGGGCTTCTCCATGGCGCACCACTGGAACGGCGTGAAGGGTTTCGGGACGAATGAGGACGTGGAGAGGTTTATCCTCGCCGTCTTGCAGCCAACTTCCCGCGCCTTATGGGCCACGAGCTTCGCGAGCTTTTCGATGCCGTGGAGGTCCTCTTCGGTTTCGGTTGGAAGGCCGATCATGAAGTAGAGCTTGACCAGGTTCCATCCCGATGAAAAAACGACGGAGGCGGCGTTCATCACGTCCGCCTCCGTTATTTGTTTGTTGACGACATTTCTGAGGCGCTGCGTCCCCGCCTCTGGGGCGAGCGTGAAGCCCGACTTTCTCCCCGCGCCGAGAGATTTCGCAAGCTCCCTGGTCAGCGCGGAAACCCGCAGGCTCGGCATTGAGACCCCCACCTGATGTTCGCTGCCTTCCGTGGAGATGGCGCGCACGAGGTTCTCTATGCCTGAGTACTCGCCGGCGTTGAGGGAGAGCAAGCTGATTTCGTTGAATCCCGTGGAGGCGAGGCCGTCATTGGCCGATTGGAAGACTTCGTCGAACGAGCGCTCTCGCGCGGGACGGTAAATGTATCCCGCCTGGCAAAAGCGGCAGCCGACTGAACAGCCGCGGGCGATCTCGATGCTATAGCGGTCGTGGACCACTTCGTGATGGGGGACAAGGACCTTCGCCGGAAACGGGTGGCTGTCCAGGTTCCAGAGGATGCGCTTTCTCACGGGCAGCGGGGCGCCGTCAACCGCGCCGGTGACGACTTCAAAGGCCGAGGGTCCGCCCGGCTCGGTGACGTAGAGCGCGGGAACGTAAACGCCTTCGACCCGTGAAAGCTCGCGGAGCAGCGCGGAGCGGGGCTTCCCGCGAAAAGCTTTCACAACGTCGAGGATGTCGCCGAAGCCCTCTTCGCCGTCTCCGATGAAAAAGGCGTCAATGAAGGGAGCCAGCGGTTCGGGATTGACGGCGCACGGGCCTCCCGCGATGACGAGCGGATGGCCCTCGTTTCTATCTGAGGAGCGCCACGGGATGCCGCCCAGCCGCAACATTTGAAGGATGTTGGTGTATGTGAGCTCGAACTGGAGCGTGAAGCCGATGACGTCGAACTCGGCGAGCGGCCGTTTGGATTCGAGGCCGTAGAGCGGAAGATGGCGGCCCTCCATCTCGGCTTCCATGTCGAGCCACGGCATGAAAACGCGCTCGGCCCATGCGTCATCGCGTTTGTTGACGGCGCTGTAAAGAATCGAAAGACCCATGTAGCTCATGCCGATGTCGTAAAGGTCGGGGAAGGCGAGCGCCACGTGGAGCAGTTCACCGCCATCGGGCTTGACGACTTCATTGACTTCGCCGCCGATATAGCGGGTCGGCTTGGCTACCGAACGCAGGAACGAAAGATCAACCTTTTCCACCGCGCCTCC
>JAEMPZ010000131.1 GCA_022759065.1 Acidobacteriota bacterium
CCTTTCCTCCCCGTCCTCCCTGTGATTCTTCCCTTGGGGTCTTGGAGCCTTGGTGGTGAATGTTGCTTTATCGGGCTTGGCGGCGTGTTGCATGGTTTTGCGTTGGTGGCTATAATAGCGGCCTGCCGGCGGCGGGGATGCCGCGGGCGCACTTGGAGGAGACAATGCCAACTATTGAATCAACCCCCGAATTCGTGGGATCGGCGTACGCTAGGATAGAAAAGAACCTCGCCATCATTCGCAAGCGGCTCAACAGGCCGTTGACTTTCGCGGAGAAAATCCTTTTGGGACACCTTGACGACGCGGCCAAGGCGGAGCTTTCTCCCGGAAAGAGTTACATCTATCTCAGGCCCGACCGCGTTGCGATGCAGGACGCGACGGCGCAGATGGCCATCTTGCAGTTCATGCAGTCGGGAAAGCCCCGCGTGGCGGTGCCGACTACGGTCCATTGCGACCACCTGATTCAGGCCTACAAGGGCGCTGGCTTTGACCTGCCAATAGCCGAGTCGGAGAACCGCGAGGTTTACGCTTTCCTCTCCTCGGCGGCCAGCAAGTACGGCATGGGATTTTGGAAGCCCGGCTCCGGCATCATCCACCAGGTCGTTCTTGAGAACTACGCTTTTCCGGGCGGGATGATCATCGGCACCGACAGCCACACGCCGAACGCCGGCGGGCTTGGCATGTTCGCCTCTGGCGTCGGTGGGGCCGACGCGGTTGACGTGATGGCCGGCTTCCCGTGGGAAGTCCTCTATCCGAAGCTCGTCGGCGTCAAGCTCGTGGGGAAGCCTTCCGGCTGGACGTCGCCGAAAGACGTGATCCTCAAGCTTCTGGGCATTCTGACGGTCAAAGGCGGAACGAACCGGATAATCGAGTACTTCGGCCCGGGCGTCGAGGCGATTTCCTGCACCGGCAAGGCGACGATCACCAACATGGGCGCCGAGTTGGGGGCGACGACCTCAATGTTCCCATTTGACTCGCGCATGGCCGATTATTTGAAGGGCACGCGGCGGGGCGAGCTGGCGGAGCTTGCCGCAAAACACGCCGATATTTTGCGCGCCGACCCGGAGGTGGCCGCGGCGCCTGAGAAGTTCTACGATCAGGTCATAGAGATTGACCTTTCAAAGCTGGAACCGCACGTCGTCGGGCCGCACACCCCCGATTTGGCCAGGACTCTGAGCGAGCTGAAGGCGGCGGTGCCGAAGGAAGGGTATCCCGACAACCTGACCTTCGCGCTGGTTGGCTCCTGCACGAACTCCTCTTATGAGGACATGGGGCGCGCCGCCGAAGTGGCGCGCGAAGCGGCGTCAAAGGGGCTAAAGCTGGCCGTGCCTCTGATGGTCTCGCCGGGAAGCGAGCAGGTCCACCAGACCATCCGCCGAGATGGCCAGATGGAGGCGCTAGAGAAGATCGGCGCGATAGTTCTTGCCAACGCCTGCGGGCCGTGCATCGGCCAATGGAAAAGGGACGACATCAAGCCGGGCGAGAAAAATTCCATCATTTCGTCTTTCAACCGCAACTTTCCGAAGAGGAACGACGGGAATCCGGCGACCGCGTCGTTCATTTCGAGCCCGGAGGTTGTCGTTGCCTACGCGCTCTTCGGCCGTCTGGGAGTTGATCCCACCAAGGATGCGTTGACGGCGAAGGACGGCTCGAAGTTCGTGCTGACTCCTCCAAAACCGGCGCCAGACCTTCCGGCCAAGGGGTTTGTCCAGGACACGACAGGATACCAGGCGCCCGCCTCCGACCCGTCCAAAGTGAGCGTTTCGGTCGCGCCGCAGAGCGAGCGCTTGCAACTGCTGACGCCCTTCGCTCCCTGGCAGGGGACCGACTACGAGGACCTGCCAGTTTTATTGAAGGCCAAGGGCAAGTGCACGACGGACCACATCTCTCCCGCCGGGCCATGGCTCAGGTACCGCGGCCATCTCGATAAGATAAGCGACAACATGTTTACGGGCGCGATCAATGCTTTCACGGGCGAGGCCGGCAAGGGCGTCCACCCGCTGACCAAAGAGGCGGGGCTGCCTTACCCCAAAATCGCGAGAGACTTGAAGGCGAAGGGTTTGCGCTGGGTGGCTGTTGGCGATGAAAACTACGGCGAAGGCTCCAGCCGTGAGCACGCGGCAATGTCGCCAAGGTTTCTTGGCGCAGCGGCGGTCATAACCCGCTCATTTGCGCGAATTCACGAATCGAACCTAAAGAAACAGGGGGTTTTGCCGCTTACGTTCCAGAACCCGGCAGATTACGACAAGGTGCAAGCGGACGACCGGGTCTCGATCCTTGGGTTGAAGGATTTGGCGCCAGGCAAGCCGGTGGTTTGCAGGCTAAAGCACTCGGACGGAACTCAGGATGAGTTCCTCTTGAACCACAGCCTTAACGCGGAGCAGATCGGTTGGTTCAAGGCGGGTGGCGCCCTCAACACGATCAGGGGCTGAGGAGATTCCCCAGGGCGGAGAGTCGAGTGTGGAGGGTGGAGACAAATAGCCTTTGGCCCGACTCTCCACTCTCGCCTTTCCGGTTTCAATTTTGCGCGTAATTGCAGAGTGTTAGCTCCTGGCGTCTGAAGGAGGCCAAGAAGGGCGTTCAGGAATTGAAACCGTCACGCCAAGTTCCTGCAAAAGGACCGTCGCATAGGAGCCCGGGGGCAGGGCGAACTTGAGACGGAAATTGGTTGGAGATTGCTGGTAAATCTGGATTTTTCCTGTTGGGACGCGAAGAAAGCGCCGAGTGCCCGGAACCCTGGCAAGTCGCGCCCGTTCCATTGAAATGTCCTGCGATTGCAGTATGTTAAGCTCGAAAGCAAGAGCGTCCGCTTCGGGCCACGCCATTTTCTTTCCAGGAAGAGGCCCCGTGGGGCTGATTTCCAAAGCTGCCAAGCGGCCGGGAATTTGAGGATCGGCGGTGGAGACAACAAACTCCCCGCCAGTCTCGTGCTTTTTCATCAAGTCTCCATTAAGCGGGCCAGGATAAAATCCCAGCTTCCGTCTTGCAGCAAGCACCTCGTTGAAAATGTAAGCCTGGAAAACCGAGATGGCGAATCGCGCCTTTCGGAAGGGCCCCGACGACCGCCTTCCAAGAAACAGCAACCGCCCCTGTTCGATTGAGGTTCCGTCAGCAAAGCGCTGGGGGCCGAAGGCGTTGGGTATCCCTTCTTTTTCAGCAGTTGCGCAGGCTTTTTCAAGTTCAAAGAGGTCAGAAGCGCGATCCGCCGACAAGTGGACCTCAAAGCGGTTTCCCTCCAGTTTGCCGGTGCGGAGCTTGTGGGTGTGAAGCGCCGACGAAATAACCTCGGCGCCTAATGACTCAACCGCCCGGACGGCCGCCTTTTCGGCCCTGGAGGGGATTGATATGGCCTGAACCGTCACCGCATCGCGGTCTTTATACCCGGCGCAGCCAATTTCTTCTTCGGAGAGCCTTGCCGCCTTGCGAATGACGTTCATCAGATGCGGCGTTGAAAGGTTTCTCTTGCATATCGTCAGGTAGAGGTGGTCACCCCTGCCGCAAGGCGGGAAAAGGGGAATCTCCTCTACGCGAAAAGTCTCCGCCGATTGTTTGAAGGTTATCGTCATGCGTGCCTTGATTATCCTTATATTGCAGAGTATTAAATGGTCAATGCTAATCTTTGGTGTTAATAGATGAAACCTCGGCCGGTGCTCCCTTTTCGTCCTCGTCCAACCTTTCGTAAATAAGGTCGTAAACCTTTTGGGCCAGGGTGTCCCTATCGGCGTAGGTCATGCCCTTGGTGGGAATAGGCTCTAGAAAGGTTATGCTCATTTGGCCCGGGCGAACCGTGAATCCGTGCCGGCTTTGCACCCGTCTAGCTCCGCTGATGACCATTGGAACTACGGGCACGCCCAGGTCAATGGCGAGGACGAATGCCCCCTTCCTGAAAGGTAGCATCCCCGGGCGGCGATTCCTTGTCCCCTCCGGGAACATCACTATCTTCATGGAGGTGGCCCGCATTCGCTCCTGCAGCCTTGTCATGACTCGTCTCGCCTTCGGGGAACGTTGTCTGTCAACAAATGGAAATCTCGAAATCCAGAGAGCCCAACCGAAGATGGGGATCCATCGCAGCTCTTTTTTGACGACGAAACGGTAATAGTGGGGCCGTAACGACAGAATGACGGCGTGGATGTCGAAGTTGCTAGAGTGATTGCCGGTCATGACCGCGCAACCTTCAGGGACGTTCTCGGCGCCAATGATTTGCAGATGGACTCCGGCCGCCTTAAGGATGATCCAGCTCCATAAGTAGCCGAGGTTCGTCACCGTCTTTTTGGGGAAGATGAAGGTAAAAATCATCGCCAGCGGGCCCAGGACCATGGTGGCCAGCCACACGGTAACGTGGGTAAAAATGCTTCGCAACGCCACGAGGGTGGCTTTACATGCGTTCGAAGAATTTGCCGAAGCTGTTTTGTTCATCCCAATAGTTGCAGCGGCAGAATGTAAAAAACATATTCCAAACCGAAGAGCAGCGGCCCCAGAATGAGTGAAAACGCGCCGGTCATAAAGAGGACGATGAGAATGAGCGGGCCGAGGGCTCGTATTTTTTCATAGAAGGCTTCCACGCCGCTGGGTAGGAGCGCCGAAAGGACGTGCGAGCCGTCCAAGGGTGGAAGCGGTATGAAATTGAAGGCGGCCAGGGCAAGGTTCAGGACTCCGAACTGAAGAATGGCCCACGCGGGGGTGTAAGCCTCCTGCATTTGCGTGAAAACGGCTTGAGCGCCGGTTGCCAGGCCCATGGCCACGATGACCACGCTTGCCAGCGTGGCCAGGATCAGGTTGCTCAAGGGGCCCGCGGCGGCGACCAGGGCTTCGTCCCGCCGAAGATGTTTGAAATTGCGGCTGATTATGGGCACGGGCTTCGCCCAGCCGAAAACCGGCAGGCCGAACAGAGCCAGCATGGCCGGCAACAGGAGCGTTCCGAAAGGATCAATGTGTGGAAGGGGATTGAGCGTCACCCTGCCGAGCATTCTAGCCGTTGGGTCGCCAAGCTTGTTGGCGGCCCAGGCGTGGGCGCTCTCGTGGATGGAAAGCGAAAGCAAGATGATCAGGATGAAATAAGCCACATTGAGCAAAGCCAGGGGGCTGAAGTCAAAGTTCATGCCGGGCAGACTCTCCTATTCCTCAAGCACGCGTAATCGCGACATTGTGGTTTCGTCCCAAAGTGGAGCGGCTTTGTAGAGCCTGGCTTCCGTGGCGGCGCCGCCGCGCGCCTCGACCGCCACCACCGGTTCATGTTTGGCGTCACAGAAGCGGGCGACCAGCCTCGCGCAAAGAGCTTCCTCTTCGCCGGATGGCAGCGGGCCGTCCGTAAGAGCCACGGGGCCCAGCACCTCCACCGCCTCAAGACGAACCCTGCCTGCGCTGAACAACTCAAGAAACCTGCATTCGCCCTCATCGCGGCCGACGATGAGCTTGAGGACGGGGGAGAGGCGAAAGTGCCTTCCCACCTTGAGAAGAACAAGGTCGTCCCGCGTTATCTTCCTCTCCGTCGAATGGGCCACCAGGTCCCTGAAGCGGGCCGCGTAGCTTCTGTCCGTTAGAAAGCAGCAGCCGCCGGCCGGCAGAGGGTAGTCGGTGATGCCTTTTTGTGCAATAAGCTCCATCTGGGGCCGCCGTCCCCTCCCGCAGAAATCGAGGAGCCGCTCCCTGTCCAGGAGGCCCTGCTTCTCCGGCTCGGTGGGCGGCAGCCGCTTGGCGCAAAGTGGCCTTACAAGGCGGCCTTCAAGCCCCGATTCCTTTTCGATGACGCGCATCGTGTCGCGCCGCTGGGACATTGGCCTCTGGCCCAACACCTCCCCCGTGGCCACGAACTGGGCGCCGATTTCGTCAGCGTAAGCCTTAGCCTTGCGAAGCATCATGATCCGGCAGTCTATGCAGGGGTTGATGTTGGCGCCGTATCCGTGCTTCGGGTGGAGGACCGTTTCGAGATATTCTTCGCCGAGTTCAACGTTCTTTATGGGAATGCCAAGGTCCTTGCCTGCGCGCTGCGGCTCAGAGCGCACCTGGCGTTGGCCGGGTTCGAAAAGCGCCATCGTGCGCTTGTGCTCGGAAAGGCAGAATCCGGTCGAAAAATGAATGCCATGGATTTCGACGCCCTGCTCTTGCAGGAGCAGGGCCGCCAGCGTTGAATCCAATCCTCCCGACAAGAGCACTACGGCTTTCGTAACCAAGAACGTTCCTCCACGGAGTTGAAGCCTACCATAACCGGCCTTTTGAGGGAAGTCAGAGAATGAGAAAGTTAATGAGTGAGATGGTGAAAGACGTGCTTCCATGCGCGGCAATTGCATTGGTTGCCCTTCGAACCGCGATTTTTCCTTGCGAGACTTGCTTTGCCCATCTGCCCGCGCCGCGAAGCTGGGCGCGGGCACGAAGCATCTCTGTTGACAGCGGGGGGCGGTGGGGGTATAATTCATTATCTGAGCA
>JAEMPZ010000262.1 GCA_022759065.1 Acidobacteriota bacterium
GAGCGCATCCTTGGTAAGGATGAGGTCACCAGTTCGATTCTGGTCGCGGGCTCCAGTTTTCTTGAGCAGGTGATTTGAAAGGCCCACGAATGCTAAAGGACAAGGGCAATTCAACCAAACCAGTGGTCAACGTAGTGGCGATCGGCCACGTGGATCACGGCAAGACCACGCTTGCCGCGGCGATGGCGCTTGTGCTATCAAAGAGTGGGCTGGCAAAGCCGGTCCCGTACGGGAAGATTGACGCCGCCTACGGCCCGAACGGCTCAACGGTTTCGAGCTTTTCGCAGATAGAATACGAATCGGATGGCAGGCGGTACATCCACGTTGACTGCCCGGCTCATGCGGATTACGTCAAGGGGCTGATAACCGGCCCGTCTCGTCTCGACGCCGCGTTAGTGGTGATTTCGGCCGCTGACGGGCCGATGCCTCAGACGCGCGAGCACCTTCTTCTCGCCCGCCGCCTTGGAGTCGAGCGCGTGATTGTATTCCTGAACAAGGCCGACATGGTGGCGGATCCAAAGATTCTCGCCCTCGTCGAGTCGGAAGTGCGCGAGCTGCTGGCCGAATCTGAATACGATTCGGCGAAGACGCCTATCGTGAAGGGCTCTGCTTTGAAGGCCCTGCGCTGCGGCTGCGGCGGCCCGCAATGCCCCAATTGCGCCGTCGTTTTTGAACTGTTAAAGGCGTTGGATGATTTCATACCAAACCCCGTGGATGACGCGGTCAAGCCACTTCTTTTGAGAGCGGATGACCTGACTCCCCTTCCAGATGGCGGGCTGGTGGTGGCCGGCGACTTGCTGAGGGGGCGTGTCCGCAGCGGCCAGCGCGTGGCGCTTTTATGCGGCGGCCAGGCCGAAGCCGCTGAGGTGATGATGGTGGAACCAGCCTCGGCCAACGCCGGCAACGGCTTGGGCCGCGTGAAGCTCGTCCTTAAGGGCGCCTCGGCGCTCAAGGCCGCCACGGGTTGCGTGGTTGCCGAACCGGGGTCAATATCCGCGCATAAGAGATTCCGCGCGGAGGTCATCCTTTTTGGCAGCGACGAAGGCGGGCTTGCCTCCGCGCTGGCGTCTGGCGCAAGCGCGGCCTTCGACTTCTGGGGCGCAAAAGTCGCCGGGAGAGTTGACCTTTCTCCGGACCACGCCGAAGTGGTTCCTGGGGACCACGCGAGCGTGCTCGTCACGCTTGAATCGCCGGCCGCCATGGAAGAGGGGCTGAGATTCGCGCTTCGTGACGGCGGGCGGAGCGTGGGCACCGGTGCCATAACCGAGATTGTGGAGTGAGCTATGCGCGATATCATTCATTTACAGTGCGGCAACTGCAAGCGAAAGAATTACACGACCACGAAGAACAAGAAAACGCAGCAGGGGAAGCTGGAAGTGAAGAAGTACTGCCCCTTCTGCCGGTCGCACCAGGTGCACAAAGAGGTGAAGTAAGCTATTTTGCAGGCCAGTAGCTCTAACTGGCAGAGCGCCGGTCTCCAAAACCGGATGTTGGGGGTTCGAATCCCTCCTGGCCTGCCAACATTGACGTTGACCCGCCGGATTGGCCGGCGGCCAAGGTATAAGGTGGTACGGCTTCGGGGCGACAGCCTCGACGGCACGCGAACAGCGGTGAGGCGCGACGTGAAAGCTTTGGAGTGGTTGAAAAAGTTTCCGCAGTTTCTAAAGGACGTCAGTCTCGAGGTGAAGAAGACCTCGTTCCCGAGCCGCGCCGAAGTTACCAACACGACGACGGTAGTGGTGGTGGTCGTGGCCATCTTCGGCGTTTACCTCTGGATCGTTGACCAGGTCATATTCAGCCTTTTAAACCAGCTCTTCGAGCGCTTTAAGTGAGCCCGTCAATGGCCGAGATGCAGTGGTACATCATCCATACTTATTCGGGTTTTGAGAACCGGGTCAAAGAGAGCCTCGCTAACCGCATCGAGGCTTTCGGGCTCAAGGATTCATTCGGTGAAATCATGATTCCCACCGAAAACGTGGTGGAGGTCAGGGACGGCAAGAAGCGCGTGTCGAGCAGAAAGTTTTTCCCTGGCTACGTCCTGGTGCAGATGTTGATGTCCGACGAGGCGAGCCAGCTTGTCCGCAACACTCCTAAAGTCACGGGCTTCGTTGGAGCGGAGGCGCTGCAGCCGGAGGAGATGGACCGCATCTTCGGCCACATGACAAGAACCACGGAAGCTCCGAAGCCGAAATACACGTTTGAACCCGGCGAGAAGGTCAAGATCATAGAGGGCCCATTCGCGTCGTTTCAGGGAGTTGTTGAAAGCGTGAACGCCGAACGCGGCACGCTGACGGTAATGGTGACGATTTTTGGCCGCTCCACACCGGTGGAGCTCAATTTCCTTCAGGTTGAAAAACTCTAGCCGCCCTTTGGAGGGGCGATAGAGAAATAGGGAGACGTTTCGCCATGGCCAAGAAAGTGATAGGCGAGGTAAAACTACAGATTCCAGCCGGGAACGCCACTCCGGCGCCGCCAGTTGGTCCGGCGTTGGGCCAGCATGGGGTCAACATCATGCAGTTTTGCAAGGACTTCAACGCCAGGACGAAGAGCCAGGAAGGTTTCATCATTCCGGTCGTCATCACCGTGTACGCCGACCGCTCTTTCTCCTTCATTACCAAGACGCCGCCGGCCTCCGACCTTCTCAAAAAAGCGGCGGAGATCGCGAAGGGCTCCGGCGAGCCGAACAAGAACAAGGTCGGGCGCGTGACGAAGAAGCAGGTCGCGGAGATCGCGAAGACGAAGATGCCCGACCTCAACTGCAACACCATCGAAGCGGCGATGAAGATCATAGAAGGTTCAGCGCGCAGCATGGGCCTGGACGTGGTTGAGTAGGGGGCTGACAATGGGCAAGATAGGCAAGAAATACAAGGCCGCCGCCGCCCTCATAGAGGCGGGCAAGTCGTACCCGATTTCAGAGGCGGTCGGCCTTTTGAAAAAGGTGGCTTACGCCCAATTCGACGAGACGGTCGAGCTGACGCTTAACCTGGGCGTCAATCCGAAGTATGCCGACCAGATGGTTCGCGGAACGACGGTTCTTCCGAACGGGCTGGGCAAGAAAGTCCGCGTCCTCGTAATTGCTCAGGGCGAGAAGATCAAGGAAGCCGAGGCCGCCGGCGCCGACTACGCCATGGGCGAGGAGGCGGTCGCCAAAATTCAGGGCGGGTGGCTGGACTTCGACGCGATGATAGCCACTCCGGACATGATGAAAGAAGTCGGGAAGCTGGGCAAAGTCCTTGGGCCGCGCGGGCTCATGCCCAACCCGAAACTTGGAACTGTGACTTTCGACTTGTCCAAGGCGATTTCCGACCTCAAGGCTGGCAAGGTGGAATTCCGCGTGGACAAGGCGGGCATCATCCATTGCCCGCTTGGCAAGAAGTCGTTCAGCGAAGAGCAGATCAATGGAAACCTGACCGCGCTGCTAGAGGCGGTGGCGCGAGCCAAGCCAGCGGCCGCCAAGGGGAAATACATGAAGAGCGCCTATCTTTCAACCACCATGAGCCCCAGCATCCGGCTGGATGTCTCGGCGTTCTGAGCCTAAAGGAGGATGCCGTGAACCGGGCCGAAAAACAGACAGTCATTTCCGAAATTCAGAGCGCGATCCAGGAAAGTTCTTCTTTCTACCTGGTGGACTTCAAGGGCCTAAAGGTGAAGGACATCAGCACGCTGAGAAACAAAGTCCGCGAATCATCGGGCTCCCTCCGCGTGGTGAAGAACACCCTGCTCAAGAAGGCCTCGGAGGGGACGGCGCTTTCGGGCGCGGCCCCGTGGATGGAGGGGCCGACGGCGCTCGCGTGGGCTGGGAGCGACCCGGTCCCGCTGGCGAAGACGCTCGTGACCTTCGCCAAAGAAAACCCGAACCTGAAACTCAAGGGCGGGATCGTGGACGGAAAGGCGCTGGACGCCACTTCCGTGGAGGCGCTTTCAAAGCTGCCGGGCATAAACGAGATCCGCGCCGGGCTGATCGGGCTTCTCCAGGCGCCCGCCGCAAAATTGGCTACCATACTTCAAACCCCAGCCCGCAACGTGGCCGTGTGCCTGTCGGAGCGGGGCAAACAAGGACAGTGATTCATACCCTTTGAGAAAGTTCGCAAGGAGGAACTTACAATGGCCGACTTGAACGTTATCGTGGATCAGTTAAGCGCACTCACCGTGATGGAAGCCGCTCAGCTCAGCAAGCTTCTTGAAGAAAAGTGGGGCGTTTCCGCGGCAGCCGCCGCGCCCGTCATGATGGCCGCGGCCGGTGGCGCTGTGGCAGCTCCAGCGGAAGAGAAAACGGAATTCGACGTGATTCTCAAGTCCGCGGGCGACAAGAAGATCGAGGTCATCAAGGCGGTGCGCGAAGTGGTGAGCCTTGGCCTGAAAGAGGCGAAAGACCTGGTTGAGGGCGCTCCAAAGACCCTTAAAGAAGGCGTCTCCAAGGATGAGGCCGAGGCCATCAAGAAGAAGTTCGAGGAAAAGGGCGCGCAGATCGAGATCAAGTAGCCCTTTCGGTGCGGTATTCCCCTGGGCAGGGCGCCTGTAGGCGGACCCTGCCCGTGTGCCTTTTTGGTTTTTCGGTTCTTGAGGAGACGCACTGATGCCGAAGACCGTTGACTTGGGTACGCGCCAGCGAATCGAGTTCTCGAGGATCCATAGCACCATCCCGATCCCCAACCTGCTGGATCTGCAGAGGGACTCATACAGGCGCTTCCTTCAGATGGAGTTCATGCCGGAAGAGCGCGAGGTGGCCGGGCTTCAGCAGGCCTTCTCCTCGATCTTCCCCATAAAGGATTTCCGCGGAGAGTGCGCTCTCCAGTTCGTTGACTACACGCTTGGCGACTGGGAGTGCCGCTGCGGCTTCATGAAGGGGCTCGAACACCTCAGGCAGACGTGTTCGCGCTGCAAGGGGCGCATCGTCGTGCTCGACACGCACGCGCACGAGGTCCAGTGCCAGCACTGCGGCCACGTAAACCCGCTGCAAGTGCCGCGCTGCCCGCATTGCGACGACATGGTGGGCTTGAGGGTCCACTCCACCGTGGCGGAATGCCAGGAGCGGGGGATGACCTACGGCGTGCCCCTGAAGATTCGCGTCCGCCTTGAGGTCTACCAGAAGGATTCGGCGGGCAGCCCGTCAGTCCTGGACATCAAGGAGGAGGAGGTCTTCTTCGGCAACATGCCATTGATGACCGATAAGGGAACCTTCATCATAAACGGAACGGAACGGGCTGTGGTCAGCCAGCTCCACAGGTCGCCAGGCGTTTTCTTCCAGTCCAACGAGAACCACACCGAGTACGTGGGGAAGGTGATCCCCGCCCGCGGTTCCTGGGTTGAGCTCGAGCTGGACGCGAAGAACGTCCTGCACGTCCGCATAGACCGCAAGCGCAGGTTTCCGGCGACCGTGTTCCTGAGGGCGATGGGCTTGGGCGAGACCGCCGAGCTCTTGAAGCGGTTCTATCCTGTTGACCTTCTCAAGATCGAGGACGGCGCGATCCGGATGGCGGTTTCCGAGCGCCTCTCCGGGCTGGTCGCTGGCGAAAACATTCGCAAGGGCGGCGAAGCCCTGGCTGAGACCGGCAAGAAGATCAAGCGCAGCGCCATAGCGAAGCTCATCAAAGGCGGCGTGACGCACGTTTTGCTGGACGCTTCCGAGCTCAAGGACGTCTACGCCTTCGGCGACGTGGCCGACCAGGAAAGCGGCGAGCTTCTCGTCGAAGCCGGCCAGCCGCTCGAAACAGAAAAATTATTCGAGATGGCAAGGGCGGGCGTCCAAGAGATCGAGGTCATTCTTCCGAAGGCGACCGAGATCGGCACGGCACTTCTCGAGACCGTGACGAAGGACGCCTGCAAGAGCCGCGAAGACGCTTATCTCGATTTCTTCCGCAAGGTGCGCCCAGGCGACCCGGTCACTCCCGAGGGCGCGAAGAGCTTTTTCAACCTGATGTTTTTCGACGAGAAGCGCTATGACTTTTCCCACGTCGGCGCGCTGAAGTTCCTGACGAAGCTTCACAGGGAGAAGCTCGCGAAGATGTCTCCCGCCGAAGTCGAGCAGGAGATGGAACGAAGGCGCCTCCTCTCGCTAGATGATTATTGCGAGGTGGTCACCTACCTGCTAAAGCTGAAGAATAACATCGGCGAGCTTGACGACATTGACCATTTGGGCAACCGCCGCGTGCGCTGCGTCGGCGAACTCCTTGAAAACCAGATCCGAATCGGCCTCGCGCGCATGGAGAGGGCGACCAAAGAGAAAATGTCCGTCTACCACAACCTGGCGACGGCGATGCCCAGGGACCTCCTGAACGCCAAGCCGGTGGTGGCCTCGATCCTCGAATTCTTCGGCTCAAGCCAGCTTTCGCAGTTCATGGACCAGACGCACCCGCCTTCCGAGATCACGCACAAGCGACGCCTAAGCGCTTTGGGGCCCGGGGGCCG
>JAEMPZ010000053.1 GCA_022759065.1 Acidobacteriota bacterium
GTGGCCCGGAGCTGGCGAAGGTAGTTTTGAAAAACACCATATTGTCTGGCCACCGCGGAGAGCCAACGCGTATCATGCACGCCTACCGGCCTCGCATGTCCGGCCGAAAAGACCCAAAGTTCTCCTTCGTGGATTCCGACGAGCGTCCTTGAAGCCGGAAGGTCGTGCCACAGGGCGGCCAGAATGTGCCCTGGTATGGAGTTTGACCAATACGAATCAGGCCCCTGCCGGTAAGGTTCCATAAGCGATAGCAGCCTCTCGCGCCGCAGCGAAATGGCGCGCCGCTGTACACCGGCTGCGCCTGCCTGTTGTACCGCCCAACCCTTGAGTTCCTCGCCCGCGTCAGGGCAGACCCAAAGGTGGCTGGGAGCGCCTATCAACGCGTCCCATTCGAGCCACCCGGCGAGCGAACGCTCCAGAAAGCTCTCCTCTTCGAGGTCCGCGTTGTCAAGCCCGCGGATCAACTCGGCGCTAAGGTGCTCCAGCAATTCGACCGCGCGAAAGGATGCAAGGAGCTGGTCATTGAGAGCCTTTACGGTGATGAGCGAACGCACCCTTGCCAGAAGCTGCCACTTCGAAAAGGGCTTCTGGAGAAATTCCTCGACCCCGATGTTTAAAATATGCATGTGCGTGTGAGGATCGCTCTCGCCGGTCAGCACGATGATGGGAATCATGCGAGTCCGTTCGTCGCCTTTGATCATCGTCGCCACGACCTCTCCGCTGATTCTAGGCAGCATCAGGTCAAGGACCATGAGATCCGGCTTGAAGGAATCGACCATCTCCATCGCCGCGACGCCGTCCCCGCATTCCCCTATTTCATGGCCTTCTCTCGCGAGCAGTTCGCCAAGAACCGCCCGTATCCGCGGGTCGTCGTCCACGACCAGGACTTTAGCCATGCAACCTTGCCTCCAAGCATGGCAGTATACTACTTTTGCATTGATGGCACTATCATGGAAGAGCGGTAAGGCCAATGATTGACGGCGCAACGGAAGCCGTGCGTCACCAACCACAAGTCACGATTCACAAGTTACTAATCACCAATCGCTAACATCTCGCCCAAGGCGGCGGCGAGCGCCGCGTACTGCTCTTCGGTGTTATAGAGCTGGGCGGAAACCCGCAGGATTCGCTTCGGATGAGAAGGCCAGTTAATAACGGGAACCTCGATCCCGTGGCGCGCCATGAGCTCGTCTTGCAACTGGTCTATGAAGAGCGGCGGCGCGGGCCCGGAGCCATCTGAATCTGGAAGAGGCACCGCCGCCATAGAGCCAATGAGCGCCTCCGGACAGGGCGGCCTTGCTGCCAGGGCGCCGCATAGCACTCTCCGCGCCTTGAGCGCCAGTTCGCGGTTGGCGCGCATCACCTCCGGCCAGCCGCCCGGTTTCAAGCCGGCCATGAACCTGATCGCCTCCGGGACGCAAAGAAACGGCGTCGGGTCATAGGTTCCAGTCCATCCAAACTCAAGAAGGAACCTTGACCTGTCCTTGCGAGGCGAGTTGGCGCCATGGCTCACGACCAGCGGGCGGACCGTTTCGCGGAAGTCGCGCCTCACGAAGAGAAAAGCGGAACCCTTCGGAGCGCAGAGCCACTTGTGACAGTTGCCCGTGTAGTAGGCCGCGCCTAGCGCTTGCAGGTCCAGAGGGAGCATTCCAGGCGCGTGGGCGCCGTCCACAAGCGTTTCAACGCCCCGTTTTCGCATCTCCCATACGAGCCTCGCCACCGGCATGACCATGGCGGTCTGGCTGGTGACGTGATCCACGAGAAGCAGCTTCGTCCTTTGTGATACGTTGGCAAGGATGGCGTCCAGAATGTCATCGGCCGAGTTTGCGGGAAATGGAAGCTCCGCCGTCACGACTTTGGCCTCCCACTTGCCCGCCACCGCCACGAGCGCGTTCCGGCAGGCGTTGTACTCGTGGTCGGTGACCAGCAACTCGTCGCCGCGCTTGAGCTTGAGCGAGCCAAGGACGGTATTGATTCCGGTCGTGGCGTTCGGAACAAAAACCAGCCCTTCGGCATCGCACCCAACAAAACGCGCGAGCTCAATTCTCGCCGCGTCCCAAAGCCCCTCCAACTCCCTGGCCAGAAAGCGCACCGGCTGGCTCTCCATATATTGGCGAAGCTGTTGCTGTGCGGCGAGGACAGGCGCCGGGCAAGCCCCGAATGAGCCGTGGTTGAGAAACAAGCACTTCGGATCCAAATGCCAGTGTTTCGCGAACTGAGACGGCGTCAAGGAACTTACTTCAGCATGGGGTTGCAAGCGCGGCCTCCGTTGCCGGCAAGTATACCCCGCGCGCCCGACGCCTTCAAGGAGGGCTGATGCCCCGCCTTAGTTATCGTTCCAATTGACCGCCACGTCGGCCGCCCAGTCAAGCAGCTCGTGCCTGCCTTCGCAACTTGCGTACAGGCGCACGACGTAGTCACCCGCCGAGGGAAGGAGCGCCGTCATGACGATTTCCCTCTCGCCTCGCTTGCATGGCAGAGGCTCCGAAAAGACCTTTCCCTCGCCGCGAAGAAGGTACGCCCGCACTTCGGCTCCCTTTGGGGCCCCGACGGCCAGCGAAATCACGGGGCCGCCCAACTTCGCCGCCAAGGCTCCATTGGGGAATGAGAGCCCGCACTTGAAAAAGGCCGGCTTCAGCCACGGCAGCCTCTCAAACTCCTCCTGGCTGATCGCGCGCGCCGCAAGCTGCCATCGCGCTTCGTATGGCCAGTGAGTGTAAATGAATTGCTCGGGCGGCGTGTCGTAGTAGAAAGGCTCGAAGGCATGGACATATTTTCCGGCCTCGTCCAGAGCGCCCGCCCCCCAGGTGCAATCCACGAGCCGCCAGCGCCCCTCAATGCGCACGGCGTTCCAGGCGTGGTTCGGCGCGCCTGAGAAAACGGCGCCAACGTGATAACCGGCGCCTTTCGCGAAGCCGTGGATCGTGACGCATTCGAGGCCCGCCTTGGAGGCCAGAGCCTCAAAGAGGTTGGAATAGCCTTCGCAGACGGCGCTCCTCTTTTTTAGCGTCTCATCGGCCCCGGACGATTCGAGAACGCCGCTTTTATAACCTTCCAGGTCGTAGTTCACGTGGGAGGTGACCCACCTGAAAATCGCCCGCGCCTTCTGTTCTTCAGTCTCTTTCGGCGGGGCGAGGTATGCTGCAAGCGCGGCTATAGAAGTTTCAACTTCAGGCGGCGGCGCCAGCGCGACACTCTCGGCTTCGCGCCAAGGAGAAGGAACTTGAGGCGCCAAGACCGGGGCCGAAACCGGCGCCTTTTGCTCGCAAGCTCCCATGAGAAGAATAACAGCGATTGCCGCCAGCGCCAGCGATTGCCTCATGGCCGGATCGCTCGCCAATGAGAAGCATTTCATACTTCAACCTTATCACTTCATGCTTGCATTGTCGGCCTGGCCGGCCTTGAGCCCCAACGCCTCGGCCAGGAGCACAAGCGGATGAAGGACTGGAACCTGAAGGTGCGCTTCGTCTTGAATCTTGCACGAACCGCACGGTGTCACTACATAGTCGGGGGCGGCACGCCGGATTCGTTCCATCAGAGGCGATGCTATCGCGTCGCTAAGCTCAGCGTGCCGCGCCTCCATCCCGAACGAGCCGCCCAGGCCGCAACATTCCTCCGTCACGTCCGCGATTTCAAGCCCGGGGATCATTTTCAACACGGCGACTTCGTCCTCATAGCTTCCGATGACGGCGCCGTGGCAGGGCGTCTGGTAGACCACGCGCGCGTGTATTTCGCGAAGCTCCGGCTTGCGCGCCTCCATCAACTCCTTGATGTAGGTAAAGAGCGGCTTGCATTTTCCCGCCAGTTCCTTGGCGCCTTCCGACGGCAAAAACTTCGGCTGCTCTTTCGAGAGGGCGAACAGGCAGGAAGGAGATGATGCCACTATGGTGAACCCTTTGCGGGTCCATTGCAGGAAAGAGCGCTGGTTGAAGGCCGCGTCTTCGGCAACGGCGTCAAAGAGGCCGCGCGCCATTTTGCTGACGCCGCAGCAAGCCTGCGGCGGAACGGCCACCTCTACGCCGAGCGCCTGAAGCACCGAGACGGCAAGGCCGCTTTCGCCCTCGGGGTTGTACGTGTTGCCGAAACAGCCATAGAAGTATGCCGCTTTCCCCGCCCCGCGGCCATCAAAGTGGTAAAGGCGGCCAGGGTCGAAGGCAAAGGCCGCGGCGGGCTTCGGGGCGCGCGCGTCCCTCCTCAAGCCAAACGCGGCCCTGCTGGCTGCGCGGGCCGGCGTTGTGTTCGCCGCGACCTGAATCATCCTCGCCGCCTTGGGGCCCACGGAATAACCAAGGGACGGGAGGCGGCCAAGGAAAGCGTCCCTTGCCCTTTGCAGAGGCGGCGTGAACGCCTCGCGGAAAATGGCGGCAAGCGGAGCGATGTCAACGTGCGTGGGGCAGTTGATTTCGCAGAGCGAGCAGCCGATGCACGAATCGAAGACGCTCCTTGCGCTTGAGCGGCTGACATCATCGAGCGACAGTTCGCCGGCAAGCAGAGCCTGTAAGAGGTGCCCCCTGCCGCGAGAGGAGAGCAAATCGTAATCGCTCGCTTGCGCGGTTGGGCAGAAGTCCCGGCAGGTACCACAGCCGTGGCAGCGCTCGGCCTCGACGGCCCATGCCTCTTCCGAAAGGCGCCCAGGCAGAGGCGCCCGGCGGTAGGCGGGAGAAAAGCGGAGGCCCGTCTCTATTGGTTCCGCCTGGGCGGGGGCAAGAATGCCCGGATTCAAGATTTCCTGCGGGTCAAGCGCCAGCTTGATGTCGCGGAAAAGGCCCGTCAGTTCTCCATACACAACGGGAAGGTAAGGCGTGCGCAACCTGCCGTCGCCGTGTTCGCCAGAGAGGGCGCCGTTCAGCGACGCGAGAAGCCGTGCCACTTCGCCAGCTATCAGCGGCATCTGCTCGAAATGGGCCGAATCGGTCAAGTCCATAAAGGGGTTGACGTGAAAGTTGCCGTCGCCCGCGTGGCCGAATATGACGGCCTCAATTTTCCTGGCCGAGAGAATCTCCGTCACGCCGCTGACGTAACGCGGGATGGCCTCCGCCGGCACCGCGCCGTCCTCTATAAAGCGCAGCGACTTCAATTTTCCCCGGCCCCTGTTCAAAAGCGGGCTCGCGGCTTTGCGGAAGGCCCATATCGCCTCCCTCTCTTGAGCGCTCGCCGCCCTTCTCGCGCACACCGGCTCGTTCGGCGCCGCCGCGTCAAGCAGGCGGCCAAGCCCGCTTTCCGCCTCTTCCCTGCTTGCGCCGTCCGCTTCCAAAAGAAGGATCGCCTTTGAACGCTTGTCGAGCGAGAGGGGAAAATCACCCTCCCCGCTTCTTATGATTTCAAGGAACGTTTCGCTCATCAATTCGCAAGCCGAAGGGCCGTGAGGCAGGAGAGCGACCACGGCGTTCGCCGCTGCCTCCAAAGTCGCGAACTCAACCATTGCAAGCGAACGGTGGGCGGGGATCGGCGTGAGGCGAAGGCCCGCCTCAAGAAAGACCGCCAGCGTGCCTTCCGACCCGATGAACAGCGGCACCAGGTCCACCGTGCCATCGCCTTGCAAGCAATCCTTGAGGTTGTACCCGGAGGTATTGGTGCGGCTTCTGGGCCAGAGGGACGATATCTTGTCCCGGTGCGATAGGATTAGTTGCGCGGCGCGCCTCAGCGCTGGGTGCGAGTAATCGTCCGGCTTTCGGCTACCCTTCTCCAGGCGGATTTCGCTGCCGTCCGCTAGAAGCATCCTTACCCAATTCACGTGTTGCGCCGTCGTGCCATATTTTACCGAGCGCGGCCCCTTGGAATTGTTGGCCAACATGCCGCCGATACAACAGAAATCAGCGCTCGATGGATCAGGCGCAAAAGAAAGCCCAAGCGGCCTGAGCCTTCGGTTGAGGTCCGACAGCACGACGCCCGGCTCGACAACTACTTCGTGGCGGTCCGGCTCCACATTGATAATTTGACTCATGTACCTTGAAACGTCCGCGACGATACCCTCCCCCACCGTCTGCCCGGCAAGGCCGGAGCCACCGGCGCGCATCGTGAGGCCTGCTTCAAGCTCCCGAGCCCTGGCCAACGCCCAGGCAAGGTCCTCATCGCCCTTCGGATAAAGAACGCCTTTAGGGACGCGCTTGTAGATGCACGCGGCCCGCGAATATACCGCCCTGTGGGCCGAGTCCTCGAAATATTCGCCATACGGCGGCTTTCGCGCCATCGCTCCTCCAGGGGACATCATACCAAAATGAAGGGCGCTGAATTCACCACCAAGGCACCAAGGCACCAAGGGAAGATGAGAGATGAGGGAGGATAGCTGAGGGAGCGAAGACGACGGCGGACGGCCGCCGGTTGACGGCCGACGGACGCGCCCGCGCC
>JAEMPZ010000034.1 GCA_022759065.1 Acidobacteriota bacterium
CCGACTTGCCGAACCGCCTACACGCGCTTTACGCCCAGTAATTCCGAACAACGCTAGCCCCCTACGTTTTACCGCGGCTGCTGGCACGTAGTTAGCCGGGGCTTCCTCTGACGGTACTGTCACCACGCCGTGATATTAGCACGGAGCGGCTTCTTCCCATCTCACAGGGTTTTACGACCCGAAGGCCTTCATCACCCACGCGGCGTCGCTGGGTCAGGCTTGCGCCCATTGCCCAAGATTCCTCACTGCTGCCTCCCGTAGGAGTCTGGCCCGTATCTCAGTGCCAGTGTGGCCGACCACCCTCTCAGGCCGGCTACCCATCGTAGGCTTGGTGGGCCGTTACCTCACCAACTACCTAATGGGGCGCGGGCTCCTCTTTAAGCGATAGCTTGCAAGCAGAGGCCATCTTTGCCCCCAAGGACCAGGGTCCTCGGGGGGTTATGCGGTATTAGCGCCCCTTTCGGGACGTTATCCCCCACTCAAAGGCAGATTACCCACGTGTTACTCACCCGTGCGCCACTCTACTCGCCCCCCGAAGGGGACTTTCGCGTACGACTTGCATGTGTTAAGCGCGCCGCCAGCGTTCGTTCTGAGCCAGGATCAAACTCTCCAGTTGATTGGATGAGTTGTCCTAAAAACGTTTGAATCCGGTCTGGAACCTTTCGGTCCCATACAAGGCTGTGACCGTTTGCGCTACCCAGTTTTCAAAGAGCCGTCGCCTTTGCCCCCTTTGGGGCGGCAATTAGAAATTATAAAGCCTTTTTCTTCGCTTGTCAAGCCCCCTCAGCTTCATCCGCTTCGGGGCACCGGTTTGAGCAATTAGGCTCTCTCCCGGACGCGAAACTGAAGTTTACACCGGGCCTGGCTGTTTGTCAAGGGGGTTTTGACCCCCCAATCCCGCGATGGAACTGGAACGGAGCCCCCAAATGTTGATGAATACGTCGTTTAGCTTCAATGCTCTTGAACCTGATAAGGGATTGGGGGCCATCGAGCCGAAGGCGAAGAGGGCGTCCAAGGGTGGGGGTCCCTCCGTCTGGCTTTGCCAGCGGAGGGGGAGGGAATGGCCCTCCCTCTTAATCAATAACTTCTTTTCTTTCGGCGCGGCACAACCGTCGCCGAAGGCACACCCACTTCCATCGCGGAATTTCGGTGACCGTCCGGTAGCCAGCGATCACTACCCTCGCGCTTCCGCATGGCGGGTTTTCGCCATGGCAATTTGCAAGACAAAAGAGAGCACGGCAAGGACAGCGATCAAAAGCCCAAGAACGCGCCACGAGCCGGCGGCGCCCATGAGCGCGCCGGCTGCCAGCGGGCCGGTCCCTATGCCAAGCCCGATGAGCGTTTCATGTATCGCCCCTTGCTTGGCGTTATCCGCGTCTGGCGTGTGCAATCCGTAATAGATTGCGAAGGTGTAGGGCACGGCGTAGGCAATTCCGCCGAGCGCGGGAATCAACGCGAAAAGTAACCGGGATGATGGAAGAATGAACGCGGCGGAAAAGGCGGCCAGCGCAAGCGCGCTCAATGATGATGTGACCGCGGGGCGGCCGATCCAAAAACGGGTGCGTGCCATAACCAGAAAAACCGCGAAGACGGCCAGGTTTCCCCAGGCCGCGTAAAGGCCGACGCTCTTGGCCTCGACGCCTTCGGTCAGCATGATTTTGGGATATAAGAACATCATGCCGAAGAAGGCCAGCGTGGCCAGGAGAAGCCCAACCCTCGCGGCCCCCCTGAGCCTGCGCGCGGTATGCGCGGCCGCCTCGCCGCCGGGATCGCCGATGATTTCATGCGCCCTTCCGTATGAACCTGGAAGCTTCTCCCCGTGGCGCTTGAAGTGCAACGCCACGGCAGCGGACAGGGCCAGGCAAAGCCCCGCGCCCCCCAGAAAAATAAACGAGGGATGGCCGATCACCAGAGCGGGGCCGGAGATCATTCCGAATATGTTTCCGGCGCTGTAGGACAAGGAAAATCGGGCGGTGGTGCCAGCCGGATCGGCGCCCTCGCGCGCCTCCATGCGAGAGAAGAGCCCCTCGGCGCAAGGAAAGAAGAATCCATAAAAAAAAGTCGCCAGGCCGGCGGTCAGAAAGAGCCAGGCCGGCGAGGACCAGAAAAGTCCGGTGACGAGCGCCACCGCGAAGAGCGAAAGCCCTGCCGCCATTGGCCTTTTCGAGCCCCACCTGTCGGATTTGGGCGCCAGCGCAAGCGCGGAAATAACGTATATGAGGTAAGAGACAAAGTTCAACAGGCCTATGGAAAGGGGCGCCATCCCCCAAGCCGCTGCTTGGGTGTTCCAGGCCGCCTGAAGCATCCATAGAAGCGCTGAAAGCAGGAAAACAACCAGATGAAAAAGGCCGAACATCATTTACGCTCCGTAAGAGATTTCCCTGGACTTCTATCGTCTGTCGTCTGGCCTTTCACCCTGCACAGCCCTTCCCGCCTTGAGAGCCTGCACCAAGTGCTCGGCAACGCTTTGATAAAACCTCATACCCATTTCAGGATCAGCGGCGAGGAGGTTCTCCAACGCTCTTGAGATGCCTGACGCGCCCGGCAACCCAAAGGCGGCGAAGATCCTCGTCATAGCGCCATTCGAGCGCCGCCGTGAATATCGTAACACAAGACCCCAATCCCGCGATGGAAAGATAACGGTGGCCCAAATGCCGATGAGCGCGCCGCTTAGCCAAAATGGCCGTTCACCCAAAAGGGATTGGGGGGCCATCGCCCCCGGATTGAATCCGGGGGAAGAGGGCGCCCAAGGGCGAAGGTAAGACCCGGAATGATTGCAACCGCGCGCTTGCGCTACCAGGCCCTATTTGAGAGAATATTGAAGGGCTTGTCACGATGGCTTCAATGGAAGAAGGAAATTGCGATCTAAAGAACGACTGGGAAACCTGCTACCGCCTGCTTCCGGGCGTCTCACGGACATTTGCCATAGCAATAGCGGGATTAAAGGAGCCTCTTCGCGGCGCCGTCTGCGTCGCCTATCTTCTCTGCCGCATTCTCGACACCTTTGAAGACGCACCGGGGCTTTCATCGCAAGAGCAGGGCGATCTGATATTTCCGTTCCTCGCCAATATGGCCGCTGGCGAACTCCCACCGGAATCGTGGAGCCAAAAAGCCGCAAGAGCCTTGGAGGATGCGGCCGCGCCCAACGACATCGAACTCGTCGCGCATTGCCGGGAAGTGCTGCGGTGCCTCTGGTCGGAGGATGAGCCAACAAGAATCGCCACCTGCCGTTGGGTCACGGAAATGGGCTGGGGCATGGTGGCTTACAGCGGAAGGATGGGAGAACAGGGGCTCAAGTCCATACCTTCTCTTGCATCATTGGACCGCTACTGCTACTACATAGCTGGCACGGTCGGGTATCTTCTAACCGACCTCTTCTTCATCCATTCTCCTTTCATCAACCGGAGCCTGTTCTACCTTTTGCAGCAGGACGCCCTCGACTTCGGCCTTGGGCTGCAAAAAGTCAACATCATTAAAGATATGGGCGAGGACTTCAGGCGCGGCTGGTGCTTCATTCCCGGCGAGCTGCTCACCGCGGGAGGCCTGGAGCCGAAGGACCTGGCCGACGAGTCAAAAGGCGAAGAGGTCTACCGCGCCGTCCGTCCAGTGCTTCTCTCGGCAACCCACAACCTCGAGCGCGGGTGGCGGTACTTGACCCGGATGCCTGTCGAGGAAAGAGAGGTGCGGCTGTTTTTGGGATACAGCCTCTTCTTTGCCGCCAAAACGTTGGCCCTGGTAGCCGACAAACCGGGCCGGCTCGTCATCCAGAACGAGAAACTCAAGATAAGCCGCCTCGAGGTCTCAAGCGTCGTAGCCTCGGTGAATCTGGCCGTCAACAACCCAGAGTCGCTTGAAAAGCTGTGGCGAAAAACAACGGCGCCGCTCGGCGGCTTCGGACCATCTTCTGCGCCGGAGCGATGAATTGGGAAAGTGAGAGAGTGAGAAAGTTAGAGAGTGCGAGGGTGAAAGATGTGCTTCCATGCGCGCCAATTGCATTTAGGGAAGGCACTCTTCTTTTCTCATGACGCCTGACGCCTGCCCCCTTTATCTCTTGCCTTCCTCCGTATCCTAAGTGCCTCCGTGTTGATTGTCCTCTCTCGCCAAAATGTTGTTGCCGAAGCCGTAGGCGGTGTAGATGACAAGCCCTATGCCAAGCCAGATGACGAACCGCAGCCATGCGGTGCCCGGTAGGCTGACCATCAGGTATCCGCAGAGAATTATCCCAAGCGCCGGAAGCACCGGGAATAGGGGCACTTTGAATGGGCGCGACAAATCCTTCCTCGTATACCTGAGAACGATCACGCCCGCGCAAACGATCATAAAAGCAAAGAGCGTCCCTATCGAGCAAAGCTCCGAAGAAACGTCAATCGGCGTGAAGGCCGCCGCCGTGGCCACCACCACGCCCGTTAGGAGCGTGCTGAAGTAGGGCGTCCCGAAACGGGGGTGGACCTTTGACAGGAAAGGCGGCAGCAAGCCGTCGCGGGACATCGAGAATATGATGCGGGGCTGGCCCATCATCAATACCAGGAGCACGCTAGTGATTCCGGCGAGCGCCCCCACGCTTATAAGCGCGGAAGCCCATGGCATCTTGAGAATATTGAGCACCAGGGCGATCGGGTCGGCCACGCCGAGCTGGGCGTATGGAACCACGCCCGTCATGATGGCCGCCACCGCCATGTAGAGAACCGTCGCTATGGCCAAGGAACCCATTATTCCCAAAGGCATGTCGCGCTGCGGGTTGACGGCCTCCTCCGCGGTCGTCGAGACCGCATCGAACCCGACGTAGG
The DNA here is from genome assembly GCA_022759065.1 of Acidobacteriota bacterium. Classification (GTDB taxonomy): domain Bacteria; phylum Acidobacteriota; class UBA4820; order UBA4820; family DSQY01; genus JAEMPZ01. The sequence continues at coordinate 4,788 of JAEMPZ010000034.1, forward strand.
CCAGAAAGACAATCGCCGCGGCTCGCATCACGCCGCCGAAGCCAAAGGGCATGAACGGGTGCCACTTTGCCGGATCCACGTGGCCGCAGGCGACCACGATGAAGAAGAGGATCACTGCCAGCTTGACAAGGACTATCCCAAGGTTGACTCGCGAGCTTTCCTTGATGCCGCGCACCAAAAGCAACATCAAAAGAAGGACGATCGCCACCGCGGGCAGGTTCAAGAGCCCCGGGGCCTTGTCCCACGGCGAGGCCGTCAACTGCTGCGGAAGCGCAAAGCCGAAAGCGTTGTCCAGAAGGTTGACGAAGTAGGCTGACCAGCCCGTTGAGACGAGGATTGCGGCGACCATGTATTCGAGGATCAGGTCCCACCCTATGATCCAGGCGAAAATCTCGCCAAGCGTGGCGTAGCCGTACGTGTAAGCGCTGCCTGCGACCGGAATCATCGCAGCCAGCTCGGCGTAGCAGAGAGCCGAGCAGGCGCAGGCCGCGGCGGCGATGGCGAACGAGAGCATGATCCCCGGCCCCGCGTTTTTGGCCGCCTGCACGCCTGGAAGGACGAAGATGCCCACGCCTATGATGCAACCGATGCCTATGGCTATGAGGTCCCAGACCCTCAGCGTCTTTTTGAGGCGGCGCCCCTCCGTCTCGGTCTCGGCAAGAAGCTGCGCCAGGGACTTTGTACGCATCAGGGATGAAAGCGTGGTCTTGGCCTGGGCCGTCATTTGGAAAGGTTTTCCCAGCGCCAGGAGAGTTCGAAAACGCATGGCCCTCGTTCGCCTTTGCCGGCGACGACCCCGCAAGAAGTATGAGTGACTACGGGGTCTTTGGCGCCCAGAACTTCAAGCGACCCGTAAAGGTATCCCACCGTTGTCGAGCAATCGAGAGCGCTTGCCTTCTCGAGGCCTTGGTTGTCCATGGCCAGGCTGAAGCGCCCTGGGCCAAGCTCTTCGACCTTCAGCGACCTGGCCGCCTCCGGCCCGTAGCACTGGCGGTAAATGATCGGGAAATCCCTGCGCAGCCAATCGGCCGGATTCTTGCCGGAGAAAAAGGGACGAAATACGGTGGCCGCCTGGCGCTTGGCGTTGAACCTCCCGGCTTCGAAAGCGATGCAGGGCGCCTTCGACGTGGTAGTAACGAGGCTGGCGCCAGGCGCGCGCAGCACGTTGCTCATCGCCTCAAGAAAGACCTTGTCCACCCAGTCAGGCAGCACCGAGCTTGGCAGGATCCCGCCGCCAAACAGCTTCTTCTCGATGATTTCCCTCCGCTCGGCGCTTTGCGCCAGGCGAAGGCACTCTTTCTTGATCTCGGCGAGGGTCCCATCCACGTCGCGCCCCGCCTTCTTGCACGTTTCCTCTATAAAGAGGAACCTGCCCTTTATGAAGTCTCCCAACTGATGTTCGTTCTGGCTAGCCATCACGGCCCCCTGATGGCAATGAGTGTACACCTTTCGCCGCCAAGAGAAAAGGCCGGCGGCATCGGAGTGATGAAGTAAGAAAGTTAGAAGGTCAACCAATGCAATCAACGCGCATGGAAGGGCATCTTT
>JAEMPZ010000241.1 GCA_022759065.1 Acidobacteriota bacterium
GTCTTCATTGAAATCCTCCTTAAGAGGCTGTTGAAGCCGCGTCAACGGCAAAAGCCAACTATCAAGCCGCCAACGCCGGCGATAACGCACCAGACCGAGAACCAGTGGAACTTGTTTCCAACTACGGTTTTCTTTAGAAAGGCCAGGGCGAAAAGGCCTATGCCGAAGGCCAGCGCCGCGCCAAGCACGAGATGCCATGCCCCCATGTCGTTTGCCGCCTTCAACACGCCTCGCGCTTCAAGGGCCGCCGCGCCCGCCACCGCCGGCAGCGAGGCGAGGAAGGAGAAGCGAAACGCTTCCTCCCTAGTGAGGCCGCGGGCCAGCGCCGCGCTTATGGTCGCTCCCGAGCGGGTCACGCCACGAAAGGTGGCCGAGACTCCCTGCGCCGTCCCTATCAAAAAAGCATCCAAGTAACTAATGCCTGAAGCGTCCTTCTTTCCTTCGGGCAGATACTTCGTGGCCCAGAGGAAGGCGGCCGAGAAAAGAAGCGCGCCGCCGGCGAAGGCGGGTTTTGATATGGCCGCCTCCACCCATTTCTTAAGGCTGAAGCCAAGGATGGCGGTCGGAACCATCGTCGTGACGATCAGCCCAACATACCGAAGCGAAGAGTTCTCCCGGCGAAACAGCGACCGCGCCAGGTCCCATAGCTCCTTGCGAAAATAGACGACGGTGGCCAGCAGCGTGCCGGCGTGAAGCACTATGAAGAACGCGAGCTCGTCTTCTTCCTTGATGCCGCTCAGCGCGCCAAGGATCACGAGGTGGCCCGAAGAGGAGACGGGCAGAAACTCCGCCAAACCCTGAACGACGGCGAGGATGATGATCCAAATTAGAGCCATGCTTTGTTCTCCCTTTCTGTTTTCGCGTCCAGCCTTTCCCGTCTTACGTCTTACGTCTTACGTCTTACGTCTCACGTCTTACGTCTCACGTCTACCGTCTTACGTCTACACTTCCATTACAACGGGAATGATGAGAGGTATCGGCGCCTCGTTGCGCTTGAGAGTTTTCTTGACGGTTGACTTGACCCTGGTCTTGAGGATGTTGACGTCGCGCGCCTCGTCGTGGCTCAGCTCGCGAACCATGGCGGCGATTTCCCGGCGCACCTCCTCCATCTGCTCCTGAGCGCCTTCGAGGAAGGGATAACCCCGGCTGATGATCTCAGGCTCCGATTCGAGGCGGCCGCTCTGCCGCCCTATCACGACGATCGGCACGACCACGCCGTCGGTGGAAAGGTGCCTTCGGTCGCGGATGACCACCTTGTCCACCGGGTCGGCGCTGTCCCCGTCAATCCATAGCGAGCCGGCCGGAATTTCCTCTCGCCCCTTTAGCTCGCCCTGCTCGAAGCAGAGGGAGTCTCCTGTTTCGCACAGAAGAATATTGCCGGCCGAATAGCCCATCTGCTGCGCCAGCTTGGCGTTTCCCTTCAATTGGCGGTACTCCCCGTGGACCGGGATATAGTAACGGGGCCGCGCCCAGGAGGCCAGCAGCTTAAGCTCCTCCTGAGCCGCGTGGCCGGATACGTGAATGCGGTCGTCCCGCACCGTCACGGCGCGGCCTCCCTTGCGGTAGACCTGGTTGATGATCCGCGCCACGCGTTTTTCGTTGCCGGGGATGATGCGCGCCGATAAAAGGAGCGTGTCCCCCTCACAGATGCTGACGTAACGGCTTTCGTCAAAGGCGATCCGGCTCATGGCCGACAAAGGTTCGCCCTGGCTTCCGGCACACAGCACGATGACCTCGGATGGATCAAGCGAAGGCGCCTCTTCAAGCCCCACGGCGACGCCGCTTTGAACATGGAGGTATCCCAAGTCTATCGCCACCTTTATGTTCTCGACTATCGAGCGGCCGAAGAGCGCGACCTTCCGGCCGTGGCGATGGGCCATGTCATAAATGGTCTGAATGCGCATCAGGTTCGTCGAAAAGAGGGCTATGATGAGGCGGCCATCCTGCTCGGCGATGTAAGGCTCGATGCGTTCAGCCACCACCGCCTCCGAGCCGGAGACCCCTTCCACCTCGACGTTGGTGCTGTCTATGAGCAGGCCGGTCACGCCTTCCTGCCCCAACTGCATGAACCTGAAGTAGTGGGTCAGCAGCCCGTCGGGAGGGCTTTGGTCGAACTTGAAGTCGCCGGAGTGGATGAAAAGCCCTTCCCGCGTCCTGATGGCCAGCGAAACCGCTCCCGGGATGGAGTGCGTCACCGGAATGGGCTCGACCTCGAACGGGCCTATGGAAAACGTCCGCCCGGGCTCAAGTACTATCCGCTCCTTTGGCTCCGCGCCCACCTCCGCGAGCTTGCGGGCCAACAGGCCATGGGTCATCTTTGTCGCGTACAGGGGGGCGTCTATCGCTTTGAAAAGGAACGGCGCCGCGCCGATGTGATCCTCGTGGCCGTGGGTCAGGACGACCCCAACGACCCGGGAGGCGTTTTCCTGAAGATATGAAAAATCAGGAATGACGAGGTCAATGCCGGGAATGTCCGGCTCAGGAAACATCGCTCCACAATCAACGACCAGGAGCGCCCCATCCTGGTCGAACACGGCGGTGTTCTTGCCAAATTCACCCAACCCTCCAAGGAAACCAATTTTCAGCACGCCTGAACTCCCAAATTCCGAGATTGAAAATGTCCTGCCTTCGGCGACAATTGTGCCAAGCCGACAGAAAAACTTTTATTACCCCTCATGTCTCACGAAGCGCCGCCGCGGGCGATGATCCTGATCGCGGAGTCCTTCTTCTGGATAAGGCCCAAAACGTACATGGCGTAAAGGGTCTTGGCCGTTAGTCCCGATTCCAGAGGACTTGCCTTGAGGATATCGAGAAAGTTCCTTGTTCCATCCACGGCGCGGAATATTTTTTTGTCTTCGGGGCTCAAGCCGAGCGTGGAAAGCAGGGAAAGCGCGTTGGCCGCGGGCTCGAAGACGTCCTCTTTCCGGCCGAGCCATCTCACGATGCGCTTCGGGTCTTCGATCATCTTGATGCCTTCCATGATGACCGTCCGGGTGTCCAGGTTGAGCTTGATTATTTCGTCCTCTTTGAACTTGCCGACCCTGAAGCTGATATTGCCCTCTGGCCAATTGAAAAGCGACCATACGATGGCGATGACCTGCTCCTTGACAAGGCGGTAGAGGTCTCTCGGCGCCAGGGCGCCCATTTCGACGAAAATAGCGCCCTGCCGCTTGCCGGTCTCCTTCAAAAGCTTCACCGATTGGTCGTACTGATCTTGGGTTATCGCGCCCTTGCGAAGAAGAAACTCGCCAAGGCGGTCATCCGCGAAGGTGGAAGAAGCAAAAATGACCTCGCCTCCCGAGATGAAAAGCTGCTTGCTCCCCGCGCCGTTGGAGGCCGTCAGCACGCCAGGCACCTTGTAGCAGTATATTTTCTGCAACACTTCTGGAAGCGGGTTGTCAGCAAGCGAACCTTCGAAAATAAACTCCGCCATCGTCCACCCTAAGCGGCTTAGTATACACCATTTGCAAGCAGGCTGTTAGCAAAAGGGTGCCACTTGCAGCTTTCCGGCGTGGAAATAAGTATAATGAGTCAAGGCGGCCGCAAACCGGCGCCGTTGGAGGAAACGCGATGCCTATTGACAAGGAGTTCCTGGAAATCCTGGCCTGTCCGGTATGCAGAGGCCCCTTTGAGCTAAAGGAGCGAGACGGCAAAGAGGAACTCCTCTGCACCAAATGCCACCGCGCCTATCCAATCGAGGACGGGATACCCAACCTTCTGCCCGACTCGGGCGTCGTGAGAAAGTGAAAGATGCCCTTCCGTGCGCGGGGATTGCCTCTGTTGACCTTCCAACTTTCTTACTTTCTCACCCTCTCACTTTCTACCCTTCCCTTGCTTCTCCCCTTCGCGCGGCGTTGCAAAGGGCGTGGGCCTGGCGGATGGGTTCCGGTATGCGGAGGCGCGGCGAGCAGGCCATAACCAACGCAATAGCAGACGGCAGGTCTGAAAAGTGGCCCGCCGAGACGAATACTGGCGCCACGCGGGAACGCGTCCGCAGCGCGGCGCCTACAAGCCGGCCTTCAAAAACCAGATTCGACCACGAGCCGCGCTCCATGGACGGCATCTCGAATGAACCGCACAAAAGGCTCTTCGCGCAACCCACCGACGAAACGCCTAGAACGACTCCAAGGTGCGCCGCCTCGCCAAAACCGCGGGGATGGGCTATGCCGTGAGCGTCGCAGAGGATGACATCCGGCTTCAACTTGAGGCCTTCCCATGCTTTCTTGAGGACGGGAATCTCCCGAAACGCAAGAAGCCCGGGCAAGTAGGGAAACGAGACCTCCATCCTGGCTACGGACGAGGCGGCCGGCCGCAACTTTTCTTTTAGATCGCATACTACTATCGCTCCCCATAAAGTGGATCCGAACCGTCCGCACGAAACGTCCGCGCCGGCGACAAAGCGCAAATCTTCTGGCAACGGTTTTGGGACCATCAGCGACTTGAGCCTCCGTTGCTCTAAAAGCGCCTCGGCGTAAATCGGGTTTTCGTATCGCGGCTCCCTCATCAGGGCAATTTTACTCCCGAATCCGGTAGCTCATTTGAGCTGGAAGGGATTGGCGTTTTTCCGCCTATGCAGCAGCCCAAATGGTGGAGACCCACTTGCGCCTGAGGCAGATAGCGGTACAATGCCAAGGAGCCGATTGCCCTTGCTCACTGGGCGCGCGGTGGAGGTGAAAATGAATAAAACGAACATCTGGCGCCGGAGAGTTTTTCTGTCGCTTTGCGTTTTGCTCTGCGCTTGCGCCTCAAACCCCGTCACCCACCAGAGCCAACTCATGCTGATAAGCGAGGAGAAGGAAATCCGCATCGGCGAGGAGGCGGCGAAGAAGGTCAAGGAAGAGTACGGTTATTACGACGACCTGCCCGGCCTCAACCAGTACGTCTCTTCGGTGGGCGAGAAGCTCGTTGCTCAAAGCGCCCGCAGCGAGCTCATCTTCCACTTCCAGGTTCTCAACACGCCCGTGATAAACGCATTCGCCCTGCCCGGAGGTTACGTTTACATCACGCGGGGAATAATGGCCAGGCTCAACGCGGAGGATGACCTTGCTTCGGTCCTCGGCCACGAGATTACGCACGTGGCCGCTCGCCATAGCGCCGCGGCGATCTCCAAGGCTTATGCCGCTCAGACCACGATGATCCTCGCTTCAATACTCGCCCCCGGAACCATGAACAACTTCGGGGATCTCACGAACATTGCGCTGAACCTCGCCTTTCTCGGCTATTCCCGCTCGAACGAGGCGCAGGCCGACGAATACGGCATCACCTACATGATAAAGGCGGGGTACAACCCGCAGGGCGCGGTGGACACGTTTCTAATGTTCAAGGGCTTGGAAGAGAAAGAACCGGGCAGGATGGAGCGTTTCCTTCTGAGCCATCCGCCGACCGCCGAGCGGCTCGCCTATGCGCGCTCCAGGCTGGAGGAAGCTCGAAAAACCAGCCCATCTCTCGCATCGGAGCCGCTGCGCCGAAACGTTTACCTCCAACACATCAACGGCCTTTTGCTGGGGCAGTCGGAAGGCGAGAAGGTAATCGCTGACAACGTCTTTTACCAGAAGCATTACGGGGTCTGTTTCACCTTCCCGGACTCATACAGCGCGGACCTGAGGCCAAAGGGGGGCGAGGTGATTCTCACCCGAGATAAGAAAGAGGGCGAGGGCGACTCTGCAAAGAAGGTCACCTATATCATCGGTTTCGAGATAAATCCACTGCACAAGCGCCAGGAGGTGCGCAGTTATATCGAGGAGTACTTGAAGGCGACCAAGGGCGCCAACTGGGATAAGACGAGCCAGACGATAAAAACCGCCGACGGACACGACCTTGCGGTGGCGACCGTTGATCTCTCGTCAACTTCAGGAACGATGAGGGCGCTGACCGGATTCCTGGTGGGCGAGAAGGAAGCTTACGTCCTGTATGGCATCACGAGAAAGGACCGGTTTGATGCCGCTCGCCCTGAATTTGCCGAGGTCCTGCACAGCCTTCGCTTCCCGCCAGCCGAAGATATCGCCAAGGTCAAGCCGCCCACGCTAAGGCTTGTAACCACAAATGCCGGAGACACATGGCAGGCCATCAGCCAGCGGGAGTTCGGCTGTGCCGATTTTGCCGCGAAGCTCGCTTCATACAACGGTTTTTTTGAACCGGGCACTGAGCCGCCCGCCGGTACGCTTATAAAGATCCCGACAAAGGAGTCTCTCGCCACAGCGAAATAAAAGCAGCGGCTCGCTGCAAGCACGCTCTTCCAGAGGCGGGCGCGATGCGTTGTTGAAGCGAGGGCCTTCCGAAAGCCCGAAGGGCGAGGAGAC
>JAEMPZ010000064.1 GCA_022759065.1 Acidobacteriota bacterium
GGAATAATCACAGGGAGGACGGGGAGGTCAGGGAGGAAAGTCAGGCGTAAGGAGTTAGGCGTCAGGAGTTAGGAGTCAGGCGTGCCGCGGCGATCTTGCCCTCATCCCTCATCTATCATCCATCATCCCCAGTTCTAACAGGGAGATCATGGAGATCAGGGAGTGAAGCGTGAAGGGTGAAGAGGTCAAGCGTTAAAAGTTAAGAGTTGAGGTGCTGCTATTTTTTTAACTCAAAACTCAAAACCCAAAACCTGTTTCGTTCGCGTCACGTTTAACGCGCCTCGCCCTTAACCCTTTTCTTTCCTCCAGGCGGCCTTGACATCGCCTCGCGGGCGTCATAACCTATGCAATCTTGGGGCGGGTGGTTCACGCGCTTAAGGCGGGGCAGCTCGCCGAGCGCGGCGCCGAAAGGAGATAGTGGTTAAGCGAATTGAACCCGTGCCGGTCTCTCCAAGCGAGGCCTTCGGCTTGGTGGTGACCAGGCGGGTGACGGTTTTTGCTGGCCATTTCGGGTCGGGAAAGACCGAAATCGCCCTGAACGCGGCGCTCGCGCTGAAAGACTCTCACAAGCGCTTCAGCCTCGTGGACCTGGACGTGGTGAAGCCCTATTTTCGCAGCCGCTCGGGCAAAGCCATGCTTGAAGCGGCTGGCGTGAGGCTGATAGCGCCGGAAGGCGATCTGTACAGCGCCGATTTGCCAGTCATCCTTCCGGAGATCAGAAGCCTGCTGCGCGACAAGCGCGAGAGCCTGCTTTTGGACGCCGGTGGGGACGACGTCGGCACGAGGGCGCTGGGGTCGCTTTCTGACGCCGTGCCTGTTGAAGAGACGGATTTCTTTTTGGTGCTTAACTTCCGCCGGACTTTTACATGGGACGTGGATGCCGCCGTCGCGATGGCTCGGGATATAGAAGCGACGGCGCGGCTGAAGGTGACCGGAGTCATATCCAATACTCATCTTATGGGACAGACGACGGTGGAAGTGGTTGAGGAGGGGTACTCGATGGCGCTTCAAGCGGCCGCCAGGCTTGGGACTCGCGTCACGGCGCTGGCCGTCGAAGCCGGGCTTGCCGCGCGCCTTGACGCTGGAGCTTACGAATGTCCGGTGCTTCCTTTGGAGCGCATGGTCAGGCCGCCGTTCGAGGCGTTGAAAGTCCCAAAGACCGGCCCGCTTTTTGCCGTGGGTTGAGAGTGGGTTTTTGTCCTCTCGGTTAAAAAGAAAGGAGCAAGCGTGCCACAGATCGTAATTGACAGGGAGCTTTGCAAAGGCTGTGAGCGATGCGTTGATGCCTGCCCCCAGAAAATCCTTGGAATGGGCAAGGAAATCAACGGCAAAGGTTATTTCTTCGCGACGGTCCTGGAGCAGAAGCGGTGCATCGGGTGCAGGCTTTGCTGCATCACCTGTCCCGACGTAGCCATAGAAATGCGCGTTCACGGCACGATGTACCACTACTTCGCCTACTAAGGGGGAATTCATCATGGCCAAGAAATTGATGAAGGGAAGCGAGGCCATAGGGGAAGCCGCGGTACAAGCTGGCTGCAAGCTCTTCTTCGGCTACCCGATAACCCCGCAGAACGAGATTCCGGAGTACATGTCGCACCGCCTTCCACAGGTTGGCGGCACCTTTGTTCAGGCTGAAAGCGAGGTCGCGGCCTCCAACATGATCTATGGGGCGGCAGGAAGCGGCGAGCGCGTCTTCACCTCCTCCTCCTCGCCTGGCATTTCCCTGATGCAAGAAGCGATCTCTTACATAGCCGGGGCCGAGCTTCCCGTCGTTCTCGTGAACATCATGCGCGCGGGGCCCGGGCTTGGCGGCATACTTCCATCTCAAGCCGATTACTTCCAGGCCACGAAGGGCGGCGGCCACGGCGATTACCGCCTTCTGGTGCTCGCGCCCTGGTCCGTGCAAGAAGCCGCGGACCTGGTGCAGGACGCATTTGATCTGGCCGATTATTATAGGAATCCCGTCATGGTCCTGGGGGACGGCCTTATAGGCCAGATGATGGAACCGTGCGAGTTCAAGGAGGGGAGGGTTCCATGCAAGCCCCTTCCCCCAAAGACTTGGGCCGCCACTGGATGCAAGGGGGACAGGCCCACGAACATCATCAACTCCCTCTACCTCGACGCCAAGGAGCTGGAGGACCATAACCAGAAGCTGGTGGCCAAGTACGAGGCCATGAAGAAAGACGAGGTCCGCTTCGCCGAGTTTAACACGGGCGAGAAGGCTGACCTGCTCATCGTCGCCTACGGGACGGTGGCGAGGGTCTGCGTCACGGCCATCGAAGACCTGAAGGCGGAAGGCATCGCGGTTTCGATGGTCCGCCCAATCACGCTCTTTCCGTATCCTTACGAGAAAGTGAAGGAAGAGGCGCAAAAAGCCAAGGCCGTCTTGGTCGTTGAGTTGTCCACGGGCCAGATGATAGAGGACGTGCGCCTGGCCGTGGAGGGGCGGCGTCCAGTGCATTTCTACGGGCGCCAGGGCGGGATGCTGATCTCGCCAGAGGAGATCGTCGCAAAGGCCAAGTCCATCCTGGCTGAAGCCCCGGCCCCGCCACTGAAGCGGGAAACGAAAAGGGAGGCGCGCAATGGCTGAGACCGTATTCTGCCGGCCCGAAGCCCTCGCAAAGGTCCATACTCACTACTGCCCAGGCTGCACTCATGGCGTGATTCACCGCATCGTGGCCGAGGTGGTGGACGAGCTCGGCGTGAGAGAGCGCACGATCGGCATCGCGCCCGTCGGCTGTTCGGTCCTGGCTTACGACTACTTCACGACCGATTTCCAGGAGGCTTCGCACGGAAGGGCGCCAGCCGTCGCGACCGGCATCAAGAGGGCCAGGCCAGACCTGGTTGTTTTTTCATACCAGGGCGACGGCGACCTAGCGTCAATCGGCATGGGCGAAATCATCCACTGCGCGAACCGAGGCGAGAAGATAACCGTCATCTTCGTCAACAACGCCATTTACGGCATGACCGGCGGCCAGATGGCGCCTACGACTCTGCAGGGCCAGGTGGCTACTACGTGCCCCATGGGCCGCGACGTCGCCCTCGCTGGTTACCCGATACGAATATCGGAGCTTCTCTCCACGCTCAGGACGCCGGCCTTCATCGCCCGCGCTTCGGTCCATACGCCACTCATGGCCGTCAACGCCAAGGCGATGATCCGCAGGGCTTTCGAGTATCAGATAGCCAATGCCTGTTTTTCACTGGTAGAAGTCCTGTCAACCTGCCCGACAAATTGGGGCATCCCTCCAGTTGAAGCGGCCGCGTGGCTCGAAGCCAACATGATTCCCTATTACCCGCTCGGAATTTTCAAGGTTCCAGAGAAAGAGGACCGCGCGGCAAAGCCGATGGGAGCGTGAACATGACGGGCGAAGCGCCCGCGGCAAGCGAGAGGAGAAAATGCAGAACGACGTCATCATGGCTGGTTTCGGAGGACAGGGGGTTCTTCTCATCGGGAAGATGCTCGCCTACGCTGGAATGCACCAGGGAAAGGAAGTGTCGTGGCTCCCTTCCTACGGCCCGGAGATGCGGGGCGGGACGGCAAACTGCACGGTCGTCATCAGCGACCGGCCGGTCGGCTCGCCGGTCATCCAGTGTCCCAGGGCGGTGGTCGCGATGAACCTTCCATCCATGGAAAAGTTCGAGCCGGACATCAAGCCAGGCGGCCTGCTTCTGGTCAATTCGTCGCTCATCAACAAGGAGCCGTCGCGCAAGGACATCACCATCCTCAAGGTCCCCGCGAATGACATCGCGAACGAGATAGGAAATCCCAAGGGGGCGAACATGGTGATCCTCGGAGCCTACCTCGGGGCGACCAAGGCGGTCGAGCTCGCTGAGATGGAAAAGCTGGTGGAGGAGACCTTCGCCCACAAGCCGAAGGTGGTCGAGGCCAACATCAAGGCGCTGCGCCTCGGCTACGAGCTTGGCGAAGGCGCGAAGATGAAGAAGGGGGCCGCATGACACGGACGAAGTGCACAGTGGAGCTTGCCCCGCTCGAAGATATCCTGGCCAGATATCCGAAGGAGGAGTCTTCCCTGATACAGGTCCTCCAGGACGTCCACAGGGCCTATAACTTCCTGCCGTGCGACGTGCTCGAGAAGGTGGCCGAGGCTCTCAACGTTCCATTGGCGAAGGTTTTTTCGGTGGGAACCTTTTACCGGGCATTTTCGCTGACGCCTCAGGGCAAGGTGATTATCAAAGTCTGCACGGGGACGGCCTGCCACATTCGCGGGGCGGGGCAGCTCGTCGAGGAGCTGGAGCGCGAGCTTGGCATCCGGCCCGGCGAGACCAGCAAGGACATGGGTTTCACGCTCAAGACGGTCAACTGCGTGGGCGCCTGCGCGATGGCGCCGGTCATGATCGTCAACGAGAAGTACCATGGAAACGCAAAACCGGCGCAGGTTGCGGCGTGGGTCTCATCTTCCGGGGGCTCTCACCATGAGAATTGAATCGAAAAAACAGTTCGACAAGGCGGTGGCGCAAGCCAAGGAGCGGGCGGCCTCACAGAAGGTGGAGGTCCTGGTCTGCTGCGGCACGGGGTGCCTGGCGAACGGCTCCGCCCGCGTCGCCGAAGCCTTCGCGGCGGAGATCGAAAAGCGCGGCCTGAAGGTTTCGCTGGGCCTCGCCCACAAGAAAACGGGCTGCCACGGGTTCTGCCAGGAGGGGCCGCTGGTAGTGCTCCACCCTTCCGGCATCCTCTACCGCAAGGTCAAACCCGAAAACGTCGCGGAGATCCTCGACAAGACCGTGGAGAAGGGCGAAGTAATCACGAAGCTCCTCTACAAGAACCCCAAAGACGGCCAGCGCGTCGAGAAGTACGAGGAGATCCCCTTCTACAAGCACCAGAACCGGGTCGCCATGCGCAACATAGGCAGGGTGGACCCGACGAACATCGAGGACAGCCTCGCGCACGGAGCGTATCAGGGCCTTGCCCGCGCCCTTTTTGACCTGACGCCCGAGAAGGCCATCGCCGAGGTTGAAGCCTCCGGCCTTCGCGGCCGCGGAGGCGCCGGTTTCGTCACCGCGAGGAAGTGGAAGGCCGCCCGCAAGGCCAAGGGCGAGCGCAAGTTCATCCTCTGCAACGGCGACGAGGGAGACCCGGGGGCCTTCAAGGACCGCTCGATAATGGAGGGCGACCCCCACAGCGTCATTGAGGGGATGGCCATAGGCGCCTACGCGGTTGGCGCGAGCGAAGGTTACATCTACGTGAGGGACGAGTACCCGCTCGCCGTGGTCAACCTCACGATCGCCCTGGAACAGGCGCGAAAATACGGATTCCTCGGAAAGAACATCCTCGGAACCGGAATGGACTTCGACATCCGAATTTCGAGAGGCGGCGGCGCCTTCGTCTGCGGAGAATCCTCGGCTTTGATGCGCTCGATCGAGGGCAAGACCGGCGAGCCCCGCCAGAAGTACGTCCACGCCACCGACAAGGGCCTATTCGATTGCCCCACGGTGCTCAACAACGTTGAAACGTGGGCCGACGTTGGCGCCATAGCCGCCCACGGCGGAAAATGGTTCGCCGCCATGGGGACTGAAAAGTCCAAAGGGACGAAGGCCTTCTCGCTCGTCGGCAAGGTCAAAAACACCGGCCTCATCGAGCTGCCCATGGGCACTACGCTTCGCCACATCATCTACGACATCGGCGGGGGCATCCTCAAGGACCGCCCCTTCAAGGCGGTCCAGACTGGCGGGCCATCTGGCGGCTGCGTCCCGGAATCGCTTCTTGACCTGCCGGTTGATTACGAGAAGCTGACTGAAGCCGGCTCCATGATGGGTTCGGGCGGCATGATCGTCATGGACGACCGCACCTGCATGGTCGAGGTGGCGAGGTACTTCCTGGCGTTCCTCAACGAGGAGTCCTGCGGCAAATGCACGCCTTGCCGCGAGGGGCTCAGGCAGATGCTGGCCATTTACGAGGATCTCGTGGCCGGCCGCGGGAAGCCGGGGGACATCGAGCGCATCGAGCGCCTCGCCAGGGGGATGCAGCTTGGCAGCCTCTGCGAACTGGGGAAATCCGCGCCGAATCCGGTCCTTTCGACGCTGAGATACTTCAGGGACGAGTACACCGCGCACATCGAAGCGAAGGCCTGCCCAGCCGGCGTCTGCCGCGAGCTGACGGCCTACGAAATCATGGAGGAACCCTGCAACGGCTGCCACGCCTGCTTCAGGGCCTGCCCGGTCGAGGCGATAACGGGCGAACCGAAAAAGCTGCACGTGATTCACCACGAGAAGTGCATTTCTTGCGGCGCATGCTACGACGCCTGCCCGACGCAGGC
>JAEMPZ010000140.1 GCA_022759065.1 Acidobacteriota bacterium
GGAGGGGCCGTCAAGCTCCTCCCAAAGAGCCAGGAGGCTCTGGCTCAGGTCACCGCGCCCGAAAGCGCCGAGAAAAGGTTCGATGGCCCTCCCAAATGCCCCGACGCCCCCATCAGCTTCTTTTTGTGACAGGACTCGATCCCCCCACGAGGCGGCCGGCAGCGCTGCAAGCCTGGCGAGATCGGCGTTTGAGGCCCCGCACCACGGCGCGCGCAAGGCTTCTGCCCACGCCAAATCGTCGTGGGGCCTCAAGAGCGCGACCATAAGAGAGTGGAGGGCGCGCACTTCGGGGCGGTCCAACATGGCCACCCCTTCCATCACTTTCAAAGGGACGGCCACCTGCGCGAAAGCGCGAACGTAAACGTCAAGGTGCGTCCTTGTCGGCACGAGCACCGCTACTGTCTTGCCGCCAGGCGTTCCCGCTTCACGGCCGATCTCGCCGAGCACTTGCGAAACGCGCTTTGCAACCCAGGACGCTTCGAGTTGGCGGGCCTCCGGGTAGGTTGGAGTCTGCTCTTCGCTGCTTCGATGCAGTCTGTACGAAAAGAGCGCCACCTCGATTTCGCGCGGCGCGCCGCCCCCTTCGCGCTCCGGCGAGGAGGCTTCGAAGCTCGCCTCGTCATACTCGGGCCTCGGCTTTGCCATGACGCGCTCGAACAGGGCGTTTGAGAACTCGACGAGGTGGGGCATCGAGCGGAAGTTTCCTCTAAGCGAACGAGGCGCCATGCGCAGGCGCTCCTCGCCGCGCCTTGCCAGGCCGCGCGCCTTGAGGTCCTCGAAGAGGCTGACCTCCGCGCGCCTGAAACGGTAGATGGACTGCTTCGGGTCCCCCACGACGAAGATCGTCCGCCCGTCCCCGTCCGACCAACCTTCCGTCAAAAGCCCGAGGATATTCACCTGGCTGTCGTTCACGTCCTGCGCTTCGTCAACCAGGAGGTGGCGAAGCCGCTCGTGGCTGAAGATGAGGCTCTCGCCCGGAATATCCTGGCTCCCGAGCGCCTTCAGCGCGCCCAATTCCAGCGCCATGAAATCAATCCCGCGCTCGGCCTGCGCGCTTTGGAGCCACGCCAGCGCGTTGGCCGCCAGCAGGAGCACGTCACAAAGCTCTGAGGCGCCGCAGGGATCCGCTCCAACCTCCGGCAGGCCTTGTAGAAAATGGAGCGCCGAGGCCACATCGGCTGGAAGCTCCTTGATGAAAGCGGCATGGCCGCACTTGGAGAAACCAGCCGGAAAGCCGTTAGCCGGAGTGAGCGATTGGCGAGGCGTCCCCGCCTTTGTCAAGAAGACCGTGGCCGCTTGCCTCCACTCGATGAGCCCTTTGGTCCCCGCGCCCGGCACTTCCGCCGGCATGACGGCCCCCAGCTCCGATTCCCCAAGGGCGCTCTTCAGGGCGCGCCAGCGCGGCGCGTCCTTGAGAAAGTGCGCCGAAACCGGCTCGATGTATATATCAAGGAGCTTGGCCAGCCTTGAGCCCAGAGCCGCGCCGGGGTCCTTTTCAGCCAACAGCCCCGAGAAGGCGGGCAGCCTGTCCCTTCTTGCCAGAAGTTCAACCAGTTGCTCGCAAAGCACTGTAAGCCTGTTGTTCGCCGAGGCGAGGCGGCGCCTGAAGGCGCGAAGTTCCTGTTCTCCTCCCGCGCCGGAGAGCAGCGCGCCGAGATAATTAGAGACGGCTTCTTCGATGAGCGCCTTTTGATCGAGGTCGTCCAGCAGGCCGGTGCCTGGCGGAAAACCGGCCTCCAGGGGGAAGCTTCTGACCACCTCGGCGCAGAAGCCGTGAAAGGTGGTTATCTTCAGGGCGCCGGGAGTCAGAAGAAGCGCCTTCTTTCCGGCGTGAGTCTCGGCCGCCCTTCGCGCAAGCCCGTGAAGGCGCGCTTCCCACTCGCCACTCGGCTCCGGAGATTCATTGAAGGCCGCTTTGAGGGCTCCTCCAATGCGCTCTGCCATCTCGGCGGCGGCCTTCCTAGTGAATGTTATGGCAAGGATTTGGCGCGGGTCCTTCACTTCCCCTAGAAGCGCAAGATAACGGGCGACAAGAAGCGCCGTCTTGCCGGACCCGGCGGGCGCTTCGTAAATGAAGCTTCGGCGGGTATCAAGCGCCTCTTCGCGAATCGCCTGGTCGGAAGGATTGCGGTTCATGGTTCGGGCTCCGCCGAGTCATCAGGAGCGGCCGTTTCCGCTTCGTCAAAATAGCCGCAAAGCCTGTCGTATGGGCAATACTCGCAGGCGCCTCCCTTTCGGCTCAAGTCTCTGAGCGAACCGGGCGACGGCTCGGCCGGGAACTCCCCCTTCATCGGCCCTTCGAGTTTCCCTCGCAGCGCCTCTTCCCATTGTGGCAGGCGCGCGTCCCAATCCACCAGCGCCCTGCCTTTTCCCCGCCCCTCGAAAAGGGGCTCGGCCGAGACTTCGCCGGCGCTGCGGAGGCATATGAACCCGCCCTGAAGAGGGGCATCGCCGCGCTCCACGCCCTTGACGAGGCCCCGCTTCAAAGCGAGGAGGTAAGCGGGAAGCTGCAACCCCAACCCTTTTTCGAGGACTTTGCTTGCCGTCGGGATGGCTCCGGTTTTGTAGTCCCATACTGCCATGGCGCCATAAGGCCCCGCGTCCACTCGGTCCACCCGGCCCTTGAGCCACAGGCCGGCCGCGTCGAGCCCGGAAAAGGCCGCCTCGGCCGCCAGCGGCCTCCAACCCTCCTGGGCCCTGCGCCGCTCCAGTTCCAGCCACTTGCCAAGCACGCCAGGCGATTCGTCGTCGCCAAGCAGCCTCTCCCTTTCGACCTGCCAGAGAAGCTCTTCGGCGCGGCCGCCGTTTTGAAGTTCCGAATCCACGCACTCGGAGAGAAGCGCCTTTGCCCCATCGCTGCTTTGCGGCCAATCGCCTGGCGGGCTTTCCATCAGCGCCAGCATGAAGCGGCGCAGCGCCGAGTGTACCAGCCCGCCGCGCTCCAGCGGATCAATCCCCTGCAATGCTTTTGGAACCGGCTCCAGCAAGAGAACGTCAGACGCGAAGAAAGCGAAAGGACACCCGGCGAGTCGTTCAAGAGACGTGACGCTCCATTCGCGCGCCGCGTCCAAAGGAGGCGCCGGCTGGCGCTCCGCCGGCGGCGAAGCAGGCCGCGCGACAAGCGATTCCATCAGCCAGCGGGCCCGAAGCCACGCGGGGGGCGGGTCGCTCCAAAGGTCGAGCGTCCGTTCTATTCTTCGGCCATCCTCGGCTTCATCGGGTATAAGAGGACAGGGCAGATACGGCGCTTCTTCCCCAAGGCCCGCCGCCCGGCTGAATAATACGCTTGGCGCCGACGCGAGAAGGGATTCCACAGTCCGGCCTGCCTCTTCCCACCGCCCCTCCGGGGTGCATTCTGGCAGCAGGCGCCGCTGTGCGCTGTTCAACAGCGGCTGGTCCACGCCCGCGCCAGGCAGCGCGTCGCCGTGCGCGCCAACCACCCACAAGCGCTGGAAGGCCAGGCCCGCCGCCTCTCTCGCTGGAAGAACCTGAAGGCCGGTTGTTTCGGGCGTCTTGAACGCCACCGCGTAGCTCGACGCGGCCTCCCTGAGCCACGCGAGCGCCTCTCGCGCTGTCGTTTCGATTTTCCCGGCTTCAGCGCCGAGAGAGGCGACGGCTTCGCCAAGGTGCTGCCAGGCGATCGCGTCCATTTGCCTGTCGCTTCCCGCAAAGCTGGGAAAACCGGTCTGTTTCCAAAGGCCGTCAAGAGACTCAAGCCATAATCCCAGAGGAGCCCTTTTCAACTTGGACATGGCCTTGATCCGGCCTACCGGAAGGCCCTCGCGCTCAAGCGCCGCGACGCTAGATTCGCAATCGCCCGCCGGACGCCTCCCATGAAGCGCCGCTCGCGTTTTCGCGGCCCGGTCGAGCCGCCTCTCAGAACCTAAATAGACCGAGGTGAAATAACTCTCCAGGAGCGCCGGCGCGGAAGGCTCCGCGACCGCCCTGAGAGGCAACACGGCGCTCTCGAAAAGAGGATGGCTTGGAAGCGGGTCTCCTCCGGCAAGGTTATACCTGATAGAGCGCTCAAGGTCCACAGGCTCGTTTCCGGCCAGTTCGCCAAGAAGCCTTCTCAATAGCGGACGGTAGGAGCCATCGAGATAAACGAGCCCCATGTCTCGGCCGCCCCGGTTCCACTCCTCAAGAATCTCCGCCAGCACGGCGCGGCACTCCTGCTCTGGCGTGGCCCAAACCCTGGAGCGCAAAGCCCGGCCTTCGCTGGAGACACAGGCGCGCATCTTTATCAAGCCGCCCGATTGTGCTTCAAGCGCTTCGGCAACCAGAGCGTCCGGATTAGACAGTCTCTCGCATTCAACGAGAACCACCGGCCGTCCGGCAAGAATCTTCCGTTCCCGCAAGGCCCCCGCCACGCGCGATGCGACGCCCTTGTAGGTGAGAAACCCCTCGCGGCGCAAAAGCTTCAAAAAATGACGCGACGCCTCCGCCCGCCACGCGGGGAGCGCCTCGAAGGATCGGACCTCGATCGCCTCCAGCCCGCCGGCTTCCACGACGTCGAGCGCATCCATCGCCATTGCGAAGAGGGCGGGCATTGGAACAATTCCCTCAGGAGGCGGGATCTCCTTCATGGCCCTTGACCAGAAACAAAGGGCAGCCACGCGGGAAATCGGCCGGAACTCGTCCCAGAGCGACGCGTGGCTCTCCATTACGAAACGGCGGAAGGCCATGATCCTCGGAGTGGCCCAAGCCCGCTGATCTTCCGAAAGCCGCGCAAGGCGGCAACGATGGAGAAGGCGGCGGGCCAGCCGGCCAGTGGAGGCCAGAACCAGAGAGCCTTTCGCGGCGTACTCCGCCGCCGCAGCTTCGATTTCGGCGGCGCTGCCCTTCATTGAGAGCCACCTCGCTCAATGACCATCATGGGAAGGTCAATTCGCCCGTCACGCTTCTCGCGAGCCGCGCTTCCCGAGTAGGCCAACGTCATGCCGCCGTCCTGGTTCACGGCGTAGAACCATCTTGTCCCCGGACACCTGGACTTTTCTATGCCTGGAATCGCCGGCGGCCACCTTTCAGAAGCGGAGCGCGCCTGGCGGGCGATGAAAAGTTTTTGGGTGAGTTCCAGGTCCAGCTCCAGTTGCGTCACCGAGGTCCAGGGGATGCTCATTCTGGTGACGCCAAAGTGGCCGCTGGCGCTCCATTCTGGCAAGTCCCTGGCAATGAAATCGGCCCCCGCGGCCATGCTGGAATTGCACCAGCCCTGGCGTTCAAGGATGGCGATCTGGTCGAGGCAAGCGATGCCGGCGTCGGCCATCGAGAGCCTGAACCAGAGCCTGCCGAAGCTCTTCCAAAGCCAGCCTTCCCTCCTGGCCGCTCGGCTAGCGTAAGGAGCCATTGCGGTCATTTGGCCGGCGTTCCAATACTTCCAAGCCTCGAATTGAAGCGCGGACATGAATTCCTTCTCATACGGCGCAGGATCAAGCCTCGCCTGCCATTCCGGCGGCGCCAACCCCGACTTTCTCAAAACGCCGGCCCGTTCGCGCGCCATGGCGACGGCAGAGCCGAAAAAAACGAGCTCGGGGCGGGATAGAAGCCCCTTTTCAAGAACCCAGGTGGCTTCAAGGTCGCCAAGCCCTCCAGCGGAATCGTGGTTTGCAAAGCGCGCCATCGCGTCAACAAACAGCCATTCCCCAAGCGACAGGATGCCCAGATGGTTCGGCGGCCTTCTGCCGCCACCAGAAAGGTCAACGTCCCATATCGGCGGCCCTTCATTTCGCAGAACCGCCTTCACCGATGAAAGCACGCCGCCGTGACTTTCCAGAAACGCGCCGGCCTCTTCTGGAGGGGGGCTTATACAAACTGCCGGGTCATTCAGTTCCTTCTCCAGGTATTTGTGAAAATATCCAGTCACCTTGCTCCAGTCGCCTGGCTCGATGTTTTGGATGTCATTCTTGTTTGACAGCGAAAGGAACGGCAACCCGAGAGGGACGCAAAGGTTCTCTATTTGCTCCGCCGCCACGTTCTTGGACTTTGCCGGAAAGCGCGCGGCAAATCCAGCCATTGAGCCGTAGCTCCCCGCCCATCGGTCTTCAATCTGCTTTTCCTTGGAGCGCACCAAGAGCAGCATCGCGCCGTAGGCGGCCGTTGCCGCCACCAAAACAATGGCCAGGCCCAGCCAAAGCGCGCGGTTGAGTTTTTTCAGAAAAACAGGCGACACCAAGCCTCCTTACAAATTGGCCCAGGGCGCCACGCGGCCCCGGAGCCAAATACCACCCTATTGTACCCCAGGGCTCTGCCAAAGTTAGAC
>JAEMPZ010000014.1 GCA_022759065.1 Acidobacteriota bacterium
TTAGCAATGCAGATGATGGATGAGAGATGATAGATGAGAGCACGATTAGCGCTTCGCCAAGTCCGCTTCCGCCGCGCCCGCCGCCTCACAAGCTACGGCAGGCTCAATTCAACGCCGGGCGCAATCTTTGCCTTCATCCCTCATCTCTCATCTATCATCGGCCCTTAGTGCCTTGGTGCCTTGGTGGTGAATCTTCTCGCGTTGGAATGCGGTCTCGGTGTCTCGGTGTCTCGGCGTGTCGGTGTCAGGCTCGCGCGGCCTGGCGTTGGCCAAGTCTATGGTGGTATCCTCGCTGGAGCGGGCGATTGCCCGCGCATGTCGAGGAGAGCCCATGTACCTGCACAGAGCCTTCGTCACAACCATCGCCGCGCTCGCTTTAGCTTCCGCCGCGCTGACGGCCTCCGCCCAGGAGGTCAAGGCCGAAACCTACACGCTGCCCAACGGCCTTACGGTGATCCTCCACGAAGACCACCGTTTGCCCCAGGTCACTATCAACACCTGGTTCGCCGTGGGCTCCAAGGACGAAGCTCCGGGGAGGTCCGGCTTCGCCCACCTCTTCGAGCACCTCATGTTCATGGGAACGGCGCGGGTTCCCACCGGACAGTTCGACGAGATCATGGAAAGCGGCGGCGGCTCCAACAACGCCAGCACCGCGACGGACCGCACCAACTACTTCAGCGAGGGGCCGAGTTCGCTGCTTCCCACCCTTCTCTGGCTCGACGCGGACCGGCTCGAAGGACTCGGCAAGGCCATGACGCAGGAGAAGCTTGACCTTCAGCGAAGCGTGGTGCTCAACGAGCGGCGCCAGAACACGGAGAACGTCCCCTACGGCGTGGCCGAGCTCCTGATCCCCGACGCTCTATATCCGGTTGACCATCCCTACCACCATCCGGTCATAGGAAGCCCCGAGGATTTGCAGGCGGCCAAGCTTCAGGACGTGAAGGACTTTTTCGCCACCTACTACGTCCCAGGCAACGCGAGCCTCGTTGTCGCTGGCGACTTCGATCCCAAGGCGGCAAAGGAGCTGGTCGCGAAAACTTTCGGCGCCATCCCCGCGCAGCCCGCTCCATCCCACCGCGCCGTTCCCGTGCCCGTATTGGACCGCGAGGTCCGCCGGCTGGCCACGGACAAAGTGAAATATCCGAAACTGATCCTGGTCTGGCATTCTCCGCCGGAATTCGACGCCGGGGACGCCGAGATGGAACTGGCTGCGGCCATTCTCGCCGATGGCACGTCGGGACGGCTCCACAAGCGGCTTGTTCTCGACGAGCAGATCGCTCAGGAGGTTGACGCCTACCAGAACTCCCAGGAGCTCGTTTCCGAGTTCACCGTTGAGGCCACCGCTTCTTCCGGGGTTGACCTCGAACGGCTCAAGAAGGAGATCATCGAAGAGATGGAGCGTTTCAAGGCCGGCGGCCCTAGCGACGCCGAGATGAAGCGCGTGAAGGCCGCCGCCGAATCGCGCTTTCTTCGAAGGATGGAAAGCCTCGGCAACCGCGCCGACATGCTCAACATGTACCAGCACTTCTTCGGATACCCCGACGGCTTCAAGCGCGACCTCGCCCGCTACACGGGAGCCACCGCCCAGGGCCTGCGGGACTGGGCGCGCAAGGTCTGGGGCGACGGAAGGCTGGACCTGCGGATAATCCCGGCCGACGCGGCCGTGGACGGCGCCAATCTCGACAAGCGCCCCGGCGACCTGCCGCAGGGGAAGGCCAGCGTGCCGGTAGCCGAAAAACTGGCCCTCGCAAACGGCGTGCCCCTCTACGTCGTGAGCCGCCCAGGCACCGGACTCTTCGCCGGGGCACTGGTGGTGGATGGCGGCGAACGCCTGGTTCCGTCAGATAAAGCGGGGCTGGCCTCCCTCGTCGCGGAACTTCTGACCAAGGGCGCCGGCGGGAAAGACGCATCCTCCTTCGCCGATGCGGTCACCAGCCTCGGAGCTTCAATTTCGGCAAGCGCCACCTGGCATGGCACGCAAGTGGAGGTTCGGGGGCTCTCCTCCAGAATGGCGCCAACCCTCGACCTCTTCGCCGACGTGATAATGCGCCCGAACCTGACGGAGAAAGATTTTCAGCGCGAGCGGGAGCTTGCCCTCCAGGCGATAGCTTCGCGTCAGGAGAACCCGCGCGCCGTGGCATCAATCGTCACCCGCGCCTTGACCTTCGGCAAGGATGACCCGCGAGGCCGCGCAGATGAGGGCTACGCCAAAACCGTTGGCGGGCTCACGCCGGCCGACGCGAGGGCGCTGTTGCCGCGGCTTCTCGACCCGGCTGGCGCCAGCCTTGTTTTCGCCGGCGACTTCGACCCCTCGGCGCTCAAGGCCGAATTGGACAAGCGCCTCTCTGGATGGAAGCCATCAGGGGAAAAGGTCCCGCCACTTCCCTCCCCCATCGCTGGGCCCGCCGCGGGACGAATCGTCGTCGTTGACCGCCCAGGCGCGCCTCAAACCGTCATCTCCCTGAGCCGCCCGATCGGCGCGCCCCAGGAAAACCTGGAGGCCGCGCGCGACACGCTCGACACCCTGTTCGGCGGCAGCTTCACGAGCAGGCTCAACCAGAACCTCAGAGAGAAGCACGGATACACTTACGGCGCCAGGGGCGGGATGAACAGGGAAGCCAACCAGGTGACGCTCTTCGCAGGGGCATCGGTTCAGACGGCGGTGACAGCGGCCGCGCTCACTGAGTTCAAACGCGAGTTCGACGGGCTCGCGAAGGGAGGCGCAACGGCCGAAGAGGTGGACAAGGCCCGCCGGACGATGCGCTTCTATCTGCTGACCCAGGGCGAAACGACGGGACGACTGGCCGGTTCCGTGGCCGCCCTCGTTGCCGACGGCCGTCCCCTCGACGCCTACCAGCGCGAGGTTGAGGCGCTCGATGGGGTCAATATCGAAGCGGTGAACGCCCAAGCCCATTCCGGCGCCTACGCCTGGGACGGCCTTTTGATTGTGCTCGTGGGAGACAAGGCGGCCATCCTGCCTCAGTTGGAGAAGGCGGGCTTCCCCAAGCCTGTCTTCGCCGACGCGGAGGGAAATATACAGCATGAAACTAAGCAATAGATAGGCAAGACCGATCGCCGTGCTGTCAAACAAGTGGCCCGCTTGCGCGCCACGCTTGGGCCGCGAAGCCGCCACGATTCATGGCCACACGCAGCTGATAGGCCTGCGCGGCGATTTGTCTTCCCCTTACATGGCTATTGAAAAGAGGAGGAGTTTTTTCTCCCAGGCCGTGAGGAGGCTGTGAGGGGAGCCGGCCAAGAAGTCAGGCTGAAGGCTGTAACTGGCGGAGAGAGAGGGATTCGAACCCCCGTTGCCCTTACGGGCAAACCTGATTTCGAGTCAGGCGCCTTCGACCACTCGGCCATCTCTCCGAGTTTGAAATCTTACCCTACAACAGGGCCACGGTCAACTATTTACGGCCATTTCGCCGCTGCCGCTGATATTATTACCCCAACGGCAACAAGGACGCTGCCCCACTTCTTCGCTCTTTACTCTTTACCCTTTACTCTTTACTCTCAACTAAGATACCTCGCCTCGGGGTGGTGGAAGACGACGGCGCTGACGCTCGCCTCAGGGTCCATCATGAAGGACTCGGTGAGATGGACGCCGATCTCTTCGGGGTTCAGGAGGCTAAAGAGGTCTCGCTGCGGTTCCATGTCCGGGCAGGCGGGATAGCCGAATGAAAGGCGGATGCCGCGGTACTTGGCGTGAAAAATGTCCTGTATGGCGAGATCCTTCGGGTCGGGAATGCCCCATAGTTCGCGAATTCGTTTGTGCAGCCATTCCGCCGCGGCTTCGGCGGTCTCAAGCGCCAGCGCCTGGAGGGCGTAGCTTTGCAGAAGGCTGCCCTCCGCCCGAAGCTCCATCGCCTTCTCTTGCGCCTGCGCGCCCGCCGTGACGCAGAAGAGCGCCACGCTGTCATTCGCCTCGGCGTCGGGGTGGACCCAGTGGGCGGCGGACCGGCATGGAGCCCTTTTCATCCTTGGAAACGGAAGCTCGGCGATGGGAGAGCCGCGAGGGTCGAGGATCACAACGCTCTCGTCCTTGCCGTACGCCCTGAAGAAACCGAAGACGGCCGATGGCCGCAACCATTGGCGCGCCACGGCGGCGTCCTTCAATTCCTCTACAAGGGCCGCGATTTTCCCGGCCTTCGCGTCTTTTTGTTCCAGGAGCCGCGCCACGGAGCCTTTCAGTCCGAGGTGTTTTCCCAAAAGCATCTGCGCGTTGAGGTAGCGAAAAACCTCGTCAAGGTCCAGCGCCCCAAGGACCTTTCTGCCAAGCCACGGGGGATGGGGAAGCACGGCCGGATCGAGAGGCGGATCCGGCGGCTGAGGAATGGATGGAGGCTCCACCTTCTCGGATTGAACAGAAGCGCCTTCCGCCTTCGAGGACCGAGATCCCCCTTCGAGTATGCGCCGGGCTTCGCTCAGCCCGGCCATCGCGTCTGGCGCGTAGGCGACCGCGCCCCTGTAAACCGGGGCGATCCGTTCGCGCGTGAACGACGCGCTCAAGGCGGCGCCGCCGACAAGCACTGGGACAGAAATGTCCTGCGCCGCCATGTCTTTGGCCGTTTCGGCCATCTGGTTGGCGGAGCGAACCAAGAGGCCGGAAAGCCCCACCAGGTCGGTCTTGCGCGCCCGCAACGCGGCGATGAGCTTGTCAGACGTTACTTGCACGCCGAGGTCCACCACCTCGTAGCCGTTGCTGGAGAAGATCATCCCCACGAGGTTTTTGCCGATGTCGTGGACGTCCCCGCGCACCGTGGCCAGCGTGATTGAGCCGCGCCTGGCTTCGCCGCCCTTGAGGCGAGGACGGAGGTGGTCCACGGCCGCCTGCATCACCTCGGCGGAGACGAGCACTTCGGCGACTATGAGTTCGCCCCGCGCGAAGAGGCGGCCGACTTCATCCATGCCCTCCATTAAAGGGCCTGAAATGATTGCCAGCGGGCCGGCGCCAAGAAGCATCTCGTCAAGCGCCTCTTTAAGCCCGGACCTCTCGCCCTCCACGACCATTCTCTTAACACGTTCCCGTGGGGGAAGGTCTTTCATAATCCTGATTGCTGCTTCGCGCGCTGGGCGGCCGCGGTAGAGGGCGGCAAAGGCCTCGATGCTGGACGCCGAGCCGGTGAAGAGCAGATCCTCGGCCAGGGCGGCTTCATCTGGTTTCAAGCTTGGGTAGCGCACGAGCTGCTCGGTGTTGACGATGGCGGCGTCAAGGCCGGCTTGAACGCAATGGTGCAAAAAGACGGCGTTGAGCACTTCGCGCGCCGCTACTGGAAGGCCGAAGGAGACGTTGCTTATCCCAAGGACCGTCAAGGAGCCGGGGAATGTTGTTTTAATGGCCCGGACGCCTTCGATGGTCTCTTTAGCCGAACCTCGGAATTTGGGGTCGCCCGTGGCCGCCGGAAAAACAAGCGCGTCCAGAAGGATTTCGCGGCGGCTGAAACCAAGCGATTCCAGCCTTTCGAGAAGTTTCCCGGCCACCTCGACTTTTCGCGCGCAGGTGCGCGCCATTCCATCGGTGGGATGGCCGTCAATGCAGCCGGCCACTAGCGCGGCGCCGTAACGCTTGGCGATTGAAGCCGCCCTTTCAAGCCGCGCCCCGCCGTCTTCGAGGTTGACCGAGTTTAATATGGCGCGGCCGGGAATGAGCTTTAGCGCGGTTTCCATAACTTCCGGGTCCGTGGTGTCAACCATGAAAGGCAGGCGAACCGCGCGCCTCAGCGCCACGACCACCTCGGCCATCGAGGCCTTCTCGTCTCCCCGCGCGTCCGCCAGACAAATATCCAACACCTGCGCGCCGTTCTTGGCCTGGCGGCGCCCTATCTCGGCGGCCTCCGCGAAGCGTCTTTCCTGAACGAGCTTCTTGAATGTTCTCGAACCAAGCGCGTTTGTGCGCTCGCCAATGAGCAGAGGGGGGCGCTCCTGAGCCAGTTCCCTCGCTTCTCCGCCGGCGATGCGAGCCTTGTCGTAAGGTGGAGCGACCCTCGGCCTGTTTCGCGAGGCGACCGCCCGAAGCTGGCGGATGTGCTCGGCCGTGGTGCCGCAGCAGCCCCCGATGAGGTTGACAAGGCCCCGCGAGGCGTAACGCTCGAGGACGGCAGCCATCTGCTCGGGAGTTTCAAGGTAGCACCCCTTTGCGTCGGGGCGCCCAGCGTTCGGCACTACCGATACGAAGGCGGAGGTGAGCGCCGCGAGGGCTCGCAGGTCCTCGGCCATGGCCTTTGGGCCCGTGGCGCAG
>JAEMPZ010000109.1 GCA_022759065.1 Acidobacteriota bacterium
TTCCTCCCTGACCTCCCCGTCCTCCCTGTGAATCTTGCCTTTTTCCTCCGTGGTGGTGCGCTTTCGTCGTGGTTCCGGGAGGGCTCGTTTCTAAACCGAGCAGCCCATGTCAACAAATTACCGCCATTATTTCTCTTGTTCATGCCACATCTAATGGCCTTGTCTCTTTCGGCTTGGGCTTGTATACTTTTGTCTTTTAGGGGAGGACGCCGTGGAATTCGAATTCACGCAGGAACAGAGAGTGCTTCGCGAGACCATTCGCTCCTTCGCCGAAGAGCAGATTCTGCCGCACGTCCGCGAGTGGGACGCCCAAGCCCACTTCCCAAAAGAGACGCTGTTGGAGCTTGGAAAGATGGGCATCCTCGGCATCATCTTTCCGGAAGCATACGGCGGCGCGGCTATGTCGTACGTTGATTACGTTATAATCGTGGAGGAGCTTTCCCGCGTTGACCCCAGCATCGGCATCGCGGTGGCCGCCCACAACTCGCTCTGCTGCAACCACATCTACATGCAGGGAACCGAGGAGCAAAAGAAAAAATATCTCGCCCCGCTCGCCTCCGGCCATAAAATCGGCGCCTGGGCTTTGACTGAGCCCGGCTCGGGCTCGGACGCCGTGGGAATGAGGACCTCGGCCCGCCCCCAAAAGGGCGGATGGGTTCTAAATGGAACGAAAACGTTCATAACGCACGCGACGGTGGGCGACGTGGCGGTCGTCACCGCGCTCACGGAGCCCAAGGACCCCCACCACGGAATAACGGCATTTATCGTCGAGAAGGGCACGCCCGGCTTCAGTCCAGGAAAGAAAGAGGACAAGCTGGGGCTTCGCGCCAGTGACACCGGCGAGCTCGTTTTCGAGGACTGTTTCCTTCCGGACGAAAACCGCCTGGGGAAGGTGAACGAGGGGTTCAAGGACGCGTTGAAGGTGCTCGACGGCGGGAGGATCTCCATCGCGGCGCTCTCTTTGGGCGGCGCGCAGGGCGCTTACGAAACGGCGTTGAAGTATTCGCAGCAGCGCGAAGCATTCGGCCAGAAAATAGCAACGTTCCAGGCGATACAGTTCACTTTGGCCGACATGGCGACGCGAATCGAAGCGGCGCGCCTGCTCACTTTTCAGGCCGCCTGGCGCAAGGACCATGGCCTGCCGGTGACAAAGCAGTCGGCCATGGCGAAGTATTACGCCTCCGAGGTTTCAGTCTGGGCGGCGGAGCGCGCGGTCCAGGTGCTCGGCGGCTACGGTTACATCAAGGATTATCCGGCGGAGAAGTTTTACCGGGACACGAAGCTCAACACCATCGGCGAGGGAACGAGCGAGATACAGCGCCTCGTCATCGCCAGGCAGATATTCAGGGAATTCGGCGCGTAGCGGCGGGCTTAAGGCCCGCCGCTACATGGAGAGCAAATTGAATCGCTTGGCTGATGGGGTTCTGAAGAGAGACATCCGGGCTTTGAGCCGCGCCTTGAGCATCGTGGAGGACAGGCGGGCATCGAGCCTGGAGCTCCTCAAAACCCTATACCCGCGCGCCGGCCACGCTCGCGTCATAGGGGTGACCGGCTCTCCAGGAGCGGGGAAATCCACGCTGGTAAATGCTCTAATCGGCCGATTCAGGGCCGAAGGGTTGCGCGTTGCCGTCGTGGCCGTTGACCCATCGTCGGCATTTTCAGGTGGCGCCCTTCTTGGCGACCGGGTAAGAATGCAGGACAAGGCTCTTGACCCGGGCGTCTTTATCCGCTCGATGGCGACCCGCGGCCACATGGGCGGCCTGGCCCAGGCAAGCGATGATTTAATAACGGTGTTGGATGCCGCCGGCTACGACGTAATACTGGTCGAAACCGTTGGAGTCGGACAGGACGAGGTTGACATCGTCAAAGAGGCCGATTCCGTCATCGTTGTCCTCGTTCCGGGCCTTGGCGATGACATTCAGGCTATAAAGGCCGGCATCATGGAGATTGCCGACGTTTTCGTCATCAACAAGGCCGACCGCGAGGGCGTGGAACGCCTCGAAAGGGAAATCCTCGCGATGCTCGACCTGGCCGCGCAGGCGCCTTCGTGGCGCCCTCCGGTTATCAGGACCGTCGCGACGAGGGAGGAGGGCGTCAACGAGCTTTTCAGCGCGCTATCGAGCCACAAGGATTTCATAAGCACCGCCGGCGTCCTTGCCCAAAGGAGGCGGGAGAAGCAGCGGCAGCGTTTTTGGAGCCTCTTGGAAGAGGGGTTTCGCCGCGAGGTGCGAAAGCGGCGGCTCTCTTTGGAGCGAGAGGAAAATCTCGTCCAGGCCTTTGAACGGAGAGACGATGACCCTTACAGCGCGGCCGAGGAGCTTCTTTCGTCATTTTGCGGCGACGGCGATCCGCGAGGCGAGGGGTGGAAAATCGGCCACGTCGGAGTGGCGGTGAGCGACATGGAAGCCGCAAGCCGCTTTTACGAGGACGCCGGCCTCATGCGCGCGGAGGATGAGGTCGTGGAGGAGCAGAAGGCCCGCGTAACATTTTTTCCTGTCGGCGAAAGCCGCATCGAGCTTTTAGAGAGCACCGACCCATCGGGGCCGGTCGGCAAGTTTATCGCCAAGAAAGGTCCAGGGCTTCACCACATCTGCATTCAAGTGCCGGACATCGAGGCGGCGCTTGCGCGGCTTTCCTCAAAAGGGTACGATTTGATTGACAGACACCCGCGGCCCGGCGCGGGAGGGACAAGGGTGGCTTTCATTCATCCACGCGCGACAGGCGGCGTCCTCTTGGAGCTATGCGAAGCGGCGGGGCATTCGCGGTGAAGTTGCGGAGAGTGCGAAGTGGCGCCAAAGAAGCCATCTCGTCCATTTTTTAAGCCGCCCACGCCCGGCTGCGCGGTGGTCGCCCATCTTCGGGAGCCGCGAGAGAAGCTCTGGGGGGTTCTTTTGGGAATGGATGGTTCCGGCGCTTGGCTTCGAGGGATTGACCTTGGCTCTTTCGAGGACTGGGCGCGGCAGGAAGCATCCAGGCAGGAGACGGGCATCGGCCTCTCAACGATCTTCGTCCCTTTCCTGCGAGTGGAGAAGCTTGTTCTTGATGAAGGCGTTGGCGGAGCGCCATCTCTCAGCAAGCGTTTTGAGGCCATTGCCGGTTTTCCAGCCAGCAGAAGCGCGGGGCCGCGCGAGGGCGGCGATGTCTAATAAGCATAAACGCAACGCGAGCGAGTCAACGAGCATTTCAGAGGGCACCGAGCGCCCTCTCATTTCCCGCGATCCGCTGGTTCCTCCCTTCGCGCTCTCCCTGGAAGTCGTGGATGGCCCGGACGCCGGAACGCGCTATCAGTTGAAGCGCAGCAGAACGCTGATCGGCCGGTCAGGCTGCGACATCAACTTCCCCGAAGACAGGCTTGTCTCAAGAAAGCACGCCTCCATAGAGGTTTACAACAGCCAGTACGTCATGGTTCGCGACCTTGCGAGCACGAACGGAACCTCGCTGAACGGCTTCCTCATCGTCCAGGTGAAGGTATCTCCGGGCGACGTCATCGGCATCGGGGGCGTTAAGCTGCGCCTGGTTGAGGAGAATCCCGAGTGAGGAGTGCTTGATGTACGACCCAAACGACTCGAAGGCCGACGCGCTCTATTCAGCCATTTTGGCCGCGCTCAGGCAGGCGCCTGACCGGCTCGGGAAGAAAATGGTGGCGGCCATATTTGAGGACCTTGGCCTTAGCGAGGCGGTCGCGGAGAGGGCCGGCGCCGTTTTTCCGGATGGAGAGGCGAGGCAGGAGGCGCTCGGCGAGCTGTGGGATCGGGTCGAGTACCTTCGGGATTTGCGGGCAGAGGAGTTTCTGCGGGCATTTAACAGAGAGGAGTTCTAAAAGGAGATTGAAATGGCGATCAGAGACGAAGAGGCGTTGGAATATCATGCTGGAGCGAGGCCTGGAAAAACAGAGGTCGTCGCAACCAAACCGTGCCTGACGGCGCGTGACCTTTCGCTTGCCTACACGCCCGGCGTGGCCGTTCCGTGTTTGGTTATCGAGAAGAACCCGGCCGACGCGTACAAGTACACCAACAAAGGGAATCTCGTGGCGGTTCTTTCAAACGGCACGGCGGTGCTTGGCCTTGGCGACATCGGTGCTCTGGCCGGCAAGCCGGTCATGGAGGGGAAGGGCGTCCTCTTCAAGCGCTTTGCGCACGTTGACGTCTTCGACATAGAAGTGAACACCCACGATCCCGACGAGGTCATCAAGGTGGCGCAGCTCCTGGAGCCCACCTTCGGCGGAATAAACCTAGAGGACATCAAGGCTCCGGAGTGCTTTTACATCGAGGAGACGCTCAAGAAGACGATGAAGATCCCCGTCTTCCATGACGACCAGCACGGAACGGCGATCATTTCGGGCGCGGCTCTGGTGAACGCTTGCGAAGTGGCGGGCAAGGACATCAAGAAAATCAAAGTCGTTGTCTCTGGCGCCGGCGCCGCGGCAATCGCATGCGCGAAGTTTTACGAACTCCTCGGCGTGCCGAGGGACAACTTCCTTCTTGTTGACACGAAGGGCGTCGTCTTCAAGGGCCGCAAGGAGGGGATGAATCCTTACAAGGAGTATTTTGCGCAGAAGACTGAACTGCGCACGCTTGCCGAGGCGATGAAGGGCGCCGACGTTTTTCTCGGCTGCTCGGTCAAGGGGCTTGTAACAAAGGACATGGTCCGCTCCATGGCCAAGAATCCAATCGTCTTTGCCATGGCCAACCCCGACCCGGAGATCACCTACACCGACGCCAAGGATGCGCGCAAGGACGTCATAATGGCAACTGGCCGTTCCGATTATCCGAACCAGGTGAACAACGTGCTGGGGTTCCCCTTCATCTTCAGGGGCGCTTTGGACGTAAGAGCCACGGCCATCAACGAAGCCATGAAACTCGCCGCCTCGCACGCCCTCGCGGCGCTCGCCAAGGAGCCGGTGCCAGAAAACGTCTCCGCCGCATACAGCGGACAGAAGTTCACCTTCGGTCCCGATTACATCATCCCGAAGCCTTTCGACCCGCGAGTGCTCTACTGGGAGGCGCCCGCGGTCGCGAAGGCCGCCTGCGAAACCGGCGTCGCCCTTAATCCGATCACCGACTGGGACGCGTACCGTGCGCGGCTTGAAGGGATGACCAGCAAGAGCAGCGAGGTCATGCGCACCATTCACGACAAGGCCCGAAAGAGCATGAAGCGGATCGTCTTCCCCGACGGCGAAGAGGCGAAGGTCATCCAGGCCTGCCGCGAAATAACCGAGGACGGGCTCGCCAGGCCTATCCTCCTTGGCCACAAGGATGTGATCTTGGAAAGGGCAAAAGCCTCCGGCGTGGACCTTTCCAAGGTTGACATCTTCGACCCAAAAACCGACCCTCGCGCCGACGAGTTCGCCAGGGAGTTGCACCGCCTGCGGTGCCGCAGCGGCGTCAACGTGACAAAGGCCAACCGCCTTGTCCGAATGCCGCTCCACTTCGCCGCCATGATGCTCAGGATGAACATGGCGGACGGCATGGTGGCCGGCGCGCGAGCTCCTTACGTGGACACTATCCGCTCCGTAGTGCCGCTTCTTCCCTTGAAGCCGGGCATCGCGCGCGCCGTGGGAATGCACCTGATATTGAAGGAGGGCAAGGCTTTCCTTTGCGCCGACACGACGGTGAACGTCGAACCCGACACGAACCTTCTGGTCGAGATCGCCCTCCAGGCGGCGGCGGTCGCCCGCCACTTCGGCATGGACCCGCGCATTGCCATGCTTTCATTTTCGAACTTCGGGGACAACAACCACCCTAAAGCCAAGAAGGTCCGCGACGCCGTGGCCATCCTTCACGAGAAGCACCCGGACCTTTGCGTGGACGGCGAAATGCACGGCGACGTCGCGGTGCTGCCCGAATGGAGCCGCGCTAACTACCCGCAGTCGAAGGTCCAGGGCGACGCCAACGTCCTCGTTTTCCCTGACCTTGAGAGTGGCAACATAGCCTACAAACTTGTCACTCATATCGGCAAAGGCGAGGTGATCGGCCCGATGCTTGTCGGGCTCGAATACCCGATCAACGTCGTATCCTACGACTGCGACGTCCGCGAGATCGTAAACATGGCGGCGCTTTCCGCCAGCCAGGCGCAGAAGGAGAGTTAGACGTAAGACGTAAGACGGCAGACGGTTGACGGACGACGGACGCGCGAATCCATGCGCGGTCGTCGTTCGTCGTTGGTCG
>JAEMPZ010000187.1 GCA_022759065.1 Acidobacteriota bacterium
CCACCACGGCGAGATAACCAACGGAAGTGAAAAGCCCAATCGCCAGCGCCGCCGCGACAAGGGCGCGCACTCTACGCCTCATCCGGTGATTGTACCCTACTTCGCCTCGTTAGGCAAGAAGAGCCAGGCAAGGGCAAAGCCCTGCGGGGCTTGCATGGACGGTGGCAAAGGCGTCCAGTTGGCAACGCATCTTTTACTACAGCCTACTGCCTACAGTCTGCCGTTGCTAATAGCCCGGCTTCAGTCTCGCGGCGAATTTCTGGCGAAACTTGGCCATTTTGGGCGAGATGACGAACTGGCAGTAAGGCTCGGAGCCGTGCAGGGCGTAGTAATCTTTATGATAATCCTCCGCTTTGTAAAAGGCGGCGAACGGCACCAGCTGTGTCACCAGCGGCTTTGAGTAAAGATTCTCGGCCGATATTTCTTTCATGACGGAGAGCGCCGTTCGCTTTTGGGCTTCATCGCGGTAAAAAATCACCGAGCGGTACTGAGTCCCCACGTCGGGCCCCTGTCGGTTGAGCGTCGTGGGATCGTGTACCGAGAAGAAGACCTCCAGGATATCCTTGAGGGAAATCACGCGAGGGTCAAATGTCACCTGGACCACCTCCGCATGGCCGGTGTCACCGGTGCAGACCTCGCGATAAGTTGGGTTCGCCACGTCTCCGCCAGAATAGCCTGGCTCGACAGAAATGACGCCCTTAAGTTCGCTGTAAACCGCCTCAACGCACCAGAAGCAACCGCCTCCAATGGTTATGGTTTCCATTTCGCTCACGCTTTCTTTTTGCACTGGACCCGTGTTTGGGGAGAGGGGCTCGCCCGCCCCCGCCAACAGGCCCGTAGCAGCAAGCATAAAAACGACTGCCAAGTATTTCATGATCACACCTCAGTTTATTAAACAATCTGCTGGGGCATCTTATTCGCTACCCCCGCGGCTTGCAATTATGGTCACTTGTGACTATATTATGGGCATGGCGAATGCTCATGTTCGCCAATGGGGCCAAATGGCATTTGCTCCTCTTCTGGTCAGGTCGGGATACACCTTCTACTCCGGCACCATGCGCGCCGAAGAGATTCCCGCGCTGGCCGCGCGCCTTGGCTACGGCGCGGTGGGCCTGTGCGACAGGGACGGCCTCTATGCCGCCGTTCGTTTTTACAAGGCCGCTCGCGCCCAAGGGGTTAACCCGGTCATCGGGGCCGAGTTGACCTCGGCCTCAGCCACTGCGCCCTCTCGCGCGGGCGGAATGCGGGGGGTGGCAAGGCGAAGCTCCCCTTCCCTTTTCGTGTTCGCGCGTGATTTTAATGGTTACTCCCGCCTCTGCTCCCTGGTCACGCGCCGCCGCCTGGAACCTCGCGCCTTCAAGCGGGTGGAGGAGAGCGCGCTGGCCACCAAAGGCGGCCACGTTGCCATCGTGGCCTCGGATGTTGCCTTGTTGTACGAGCTGAAGCAGGCCGGAGCGGAAGGAGGCAGCCTCTTCGCCGCCCTCGCGGGCACGCGCCCAACCGAAGAGGCGAAAACTCGCGCGGCGGCCGAGTGGCTCGGGCTTCCCCTGGTGGCATTCCCCCCCGTTTTTTTCGCTGATCCATCGGGCTACGCCGTTCACCGCGTTCTCAGGGCCGTCAAGCGCCTTGAACCGGAAGCCGGCGCGAGAGACTACTTGCTTGGGCCGAACGAAGCGGCGGAGCGCTTCGCGAAAGACCGGCGCGCGCTCGACGGGGCGGGCGCCTTGGCCGCGTCGTGCAGCGTCACGCTTCCATTGGGCGACTGGCTGCTGCCCTCTCCTCCGCTCAAGAGAGGCGAAACTCACGAAGGGCGCCTCCGCTCGCTTGCTTACGCCGGCCTGGCCAAACGCGTGCGCAACGTTACGGCGCCGTACCTGAGAAGGCTCGAATCGGAACTGTCCGTCATAGCAAGAATGGGCTTCTCAGGATATTTTCTCGTGGTCGAGGAGATCGCCGGCTTCGCCCGCCTTCAGGGCATACCAAACATCGGCAGGGGTTCCGGGGCGTCGAGCCTCGTCTCCTACTGCCTTTTTCTCACACACGTTGACCCGGTAGCCGAGGGCTTGTACTTCGAACGATTTCTGAATCCAGAGCGAAAGAACCCGCCGGACATTGACCTCGATTTCTCATGGAGGGAGAGA
This sequence comes from Acidobacteriota bacterium, assembly GCA_022759065.1. GTDB lineage: Bacteria > Acidobacteriota > UBA4820 > UBA4820 > DSQY01 > JAEMPZ01. The sequence continues at coordinate 2,142 of JAEMPZ010000187.1, forward strand.
GAAACGGTGATCCGCCACGTTTATGACGCCTACGGCGAAGAGAACGTCTGCATGATCGGAACGCACAATTCTTTTTCCATGCGCTCCGGCTTCAGGGAGGCGGGGAAAGCGCTCTCGATACCCGAAGAAGAGGTGGGCGCCATCGCCCGCGCCGTGCCGCACGCCACGTGGGGCAAGTACGAGGCGGCGGTGAGGGCGCGCCCCGAAAGCCGCAAGGCCCACCTCGAAAGGGACGCGGTCTGGCGCGGCCTTCTTAAGGTGGCCTCGTGGGTTGACGGCCTGCCGCGCCACCTCTCCGTCCACTGCGGCGGCGTCGTGGTTTCGCCCGTTCCACTGACCGAGCGGTTGAGCCTGGAACGGTCCGCGCGCGGCGTCGCGATAACCCAGGCCGACATGTTCGACGTTGAAGACATGGGTCTTATCAAGATTGACCTTCTCGGCAACCGCTCGCTCGGCGTCATGGTTGACGCCGTGGCGGCGGTCAAAGACCACGCCGGCGAGCCGCCGCCCATCTTCCCGCCCGAACGCGTTTATCGCGACTTGAAAACCAACCTGATCATCTCGCAAGGGCGCACGATGGGCTGTTTCTACATCGAGTCGCCTGGAATGAGGCTTTTGCTGCAAAGGCTTCAAACGCGGACATTTCGTGACCTGACGGCCGTTTCGTCCATCATCAGGCCCGGCGTCTCCGAATCGGGAATGATGGAAACCTACGTGCGAAGGGCGCTCAAAGAGGAACCTCCCTCCTATCTTCATCCGGCTCTTGAACCAATACTCGGCGAGACATTCGGCGTCATGGTCTATCAGGAAGATGTCATCCGCGTCGCGCATGAGTTTATTGGATTGAGCCTCGGCGAGGCAGACCTTCTGAGGCGAGCCATGAGCGGAAAGTATAGAAGCCGCTCGGAAATGGACTCCCTCGCCGGCGCCTTCTTTGCCAAGGGCTCGCTAAAGGGGCTTCCGAGCGGCCTGCTGGCCTCGCTCTGGGAGCAGATAAAGTCCTTTGCCGGCTACGCCTTCTGCAAAGCCCACTCGGCCTCGTTCGCCCAGCTTTCCTACCAAGTCGCCTACCTGAAGGCGCACCACCCCGCAGAATTCTTCGCCGCGCTGATCAACAACCAGGGCGGATTCTACGGCACGGCGGCCTACGTTGAGGAGGCCCGGCGGTGGAACATCGAGCTTCTTCCAGTGGACGCCAACCTTTCACAAGACGATTTCGCCGGGCACGCGGGCCGGATCCGTTGCGGCTTTTTCACCCTAAGGGGCGTCAGGCGCGCGACGATTGAAAGGCTTTACGAGGAGCGCGGCGAAGGGCCGTTCCGCTCGCTGGGAGAAATGATGGCGAGGCTTGAAGGCCGTCTGGCGCATCAGGAAGCGGAGGTTCTCGTGCGCGCCGGCGCATGCGACGGCCTCGGCCCGCACCGCGGTTACATGCTATGGCTGCTGCGGCAATACGGCGGAGATCCGAAGGCGCTGCGCCGCGCCGAAAAAGATGGCGCCTTTCAAAGCGAATACGCCACGCCACAAAGCAATGCGGCCGAGGCGGCGGAAATTTACGACCCGTCGCCGCCGAAGCGCCCGGCACCTGGGCTTGAGCAAGCGCAACGCTGGAGCGCAAAGGCGCGCGTCTCCCTATCGCCCGGCCGCCCGCTCAGCCTCGCCGAGCTTTTGGCGGGCGAGCGGCGGGCATTGGGGTACTGCGTTACCGCCCATCCGCTGACGCCGCTTATCGCGTGGGCGGGCGAGCGCGGATACGCCAACGCTTCAGGGCTTCGCGCCCGCGCCGGCCAAACCGCGCGCGCCTGGGGCCAGGTGATCACCTACAAAAGGATCACGACGCGAAAAAAGGGCGACGGCATGGCCTTCGCCACGCTCGAAGATCCCACGGGGCTTTGCGAGCTCGTCTTTTTCCCGAAAGCCTACGCCGAATACGGGGAACTTCTAACCTCCGGCCGCCCGCTCGTTGTTGAGGGCAAGGTCGAGGAGGAGCGCGGCGGGCTGACGCTCACCGTCTCGCGCGCCTGGGCCATACGCGGCATTGCGATACCACGGCCCATTGAAGCGCCATCCGCATACTTCGGCACCGCTTAGCTCGTCGCGGATATTCACCACCATCGCGGGATTGCGGTTACTCAGTGCTGTAGCGCCGGCTTCAGCCCGTCATCTTCATTTGGCGCGACATCGCCGCGATTCGTTCCTCAATGGCGGCGCGGCAGCTTGCGAGCGCCTCTTCAGCGTAGCGGCGGAAATCGCTGTTCAGGCGGCGCGCCTCTTTGCGAAGGCGGGGCATCGCCTCATCGCGGTAGGCCTTGAGCTGGTTGAGCCCGCGCTCCAGTTCATGGCGAGATGCCGCCCCGTCCCACTTCCGGCAGCCATCGAGAAATTTGCCCAGCCTGGACTTGATGCTCTCGACTTCAAGAATCTGCCGCGTGATGACAATGAAGTGGTGGCCCTTGATGGCGAGCGCCACGGCTTCCGCCGCCATCCACGGCCTGCGAATGATTGCTCTAGCAATAAAGCGCCAGTACTCCCTCCCATACCCTGAGAAGGTCTGAACGATCATGGAGAGAAACAAAGCCCTCACATCTCCTGGATTGAGCCGCAGGTTGAGCCTGCGCCTGGGGCCGAGCCTTTTCAAGAGCGCCAGGCAGCGGTCGAAATAGGCTCTCGGAGCGTACAGCCTGGCAAGCAGCCGCTTGTATCCATCCACCAAGACCCCGTTGTCCATGGCGGCGCGGAAATTGATGGCAAAGTCGTGCGTGTTGTTTCCAGACGAGTCAGCCAGCAGCCTGCCCTCGCCGCGAAGGCGTTGGTGAAGGCGGGTATGCGGCATCGCGGTTAAAAGGCCGACCATGGCCGTCGGAATGGCCGTCTCGCTTATGAAACGGAACTGGCGCTCGAAAATATCCGGCGGGTCGGCGTCAAACCCCAATATAAACCCTCCTGATACTTCCATCCCCTTAGCCTGGATGCGCAGAACCGACTCCCTCATGTCCATCTTCAGGTTCTGCCACTTTTTCGTCTCGGCAAGCGACTCTTCGACGGGAGTCTCTATGCCGGCAAACACCATCGTGAAACCGGCTTCAGCCATCAGGCCCATCAACTTCTCATCGCCGGCCAGGCCCAGCGTCACTTCGGTGAAGAGGTCAAAGGGGTAGCCGCGCTCGCGCTGCCACTTTGCGATTTGGGGAAGGAGCGCCCTGGCGCTCGCCCGGTTTCCGATGAAGTTGTCATCCACTATGAAGAGCGGGCCACGGTACGAGGCGGCGTAAAGGATGTCCATCTCTTTCAGGAATTGTTCTGGGGTTTTCACGCGGGGAATCCTCCCGAAGAGGTGAGTGATGTCGCAAAACTCGCATTCGTGGGGGCATCCCCTGGAATATTGGAGCGCCATGCTGGAGTAATCAGAAAGGCGTATCAGGTCAAAGCGCGGCGGCGGCGTTTTGGTGATGTCCGGCTTTGAAGCATCTTCGTAAAGGCGCTTGGCCTCGCCTTGTTCCCAGTCTTTCAAGAAGAGCGGCAGCGTTGACTCGGCCTCATTGAGGACAAAATGGTCCACGCCCTCGATGGAGTCGTGGAAGCTCGTTGGAAAAGGCCCGCCAGCGACAACGGTCTTGCCATGCTCGCGGCAGCGCCTAACCACTCGCTCGAAGGAATCGCGCTGCACGACCATCGCCGAAATAAAAACGGCGTCCGCCTTGGCAATATCATCGTCAAGAAGCGGCCTGGCGTTCATGTCAACAACGGCCACGTCATAATCCGGAGGCATGAGCGCCGCGACCGTCAGAAGGCCGAGGGGGGGAAAGGCGGCTTTCTTGCCCGTAAAGCGCATGGCGTAACGAAAGCTCCAGTAAGTGGGCGGAATTTCGGGATAAACCATCAGGATTTTTCGCTTCAAGGCGCCACTCTCCTTAGTCACCACGGTAA
>JAEMPZ010000267.1 GCA_022759065.1 Acidobacteriota bacterium
CGCCGCGGTCAATCCCGTCAGGCCGACCCTCAGACGGGCGCCAGGGGGCTCGGTCATCTGGCCGTAAATCAACGCGGCTTTGGACTTGCTGAAGTCGCCCGGTTTGATGACGCCCGATTCGGTCATTTCCAGCCAGAGGTCGTTTCCCTCTCTGGTGCGCTCGCCGACTCCCGAGAAAACGGAGACTCCGCCGTGGTGCATGGCGACGTTGTTGATGAGCTCCATGATCAAAACGGTCTTGCCGACGCCGGCCCCGCCGAAAAGGCCCGTCTTGCCGCCCTTCAGGTAAGGTTCCAGGAGGTCAACGACCTTGATGCCCGTCTCGAACATCTCGGCGGAGGTGGCCTGCTCCTCGAAGCTTGGCGCGGGACGGTGAATCGGGAAGTGCTCCTTGGTCTCTACCGGGCCAAGGCCATCCACCGGCTTACCCAGCACGTTCAGGATTCGGCCGAGCGTCTCCTTGCCAACCGGTATCGTTATTGGCTCTCCCGTGTCAACAGCCTTCATGCCGCGCACCATGCCATCGGTCGGCTCCAGCGCGACGCATCGGACCCTGCCCTCCCCCAAGTGCTGGGCGATCTCAGCGGTAACGTCTATTGGAACCCCGCCGCCCTCGCCGCCGCTCGTTATCTTCACGGCGTTGTAAATCGTCGGAATGTGATCCAACGGGAACTGCAAGTCCACGACCGCCCCGATGACCTGTACAACTTTACCTTCCACGGCCATATTCCATTCTCCTTAACCCAGGGCCTGCGCCCCGCTGACGATTTCGATCAGCTCCTTGGTGATGGCAGCCTGCCTCACGCGGTTGGCGTAAAGCGTCAGTCGGTCAATCATCTCTTTTGCGTTCTTCGTGGCGCCTTCCATTGCAGCCATCCGCGCGCCGTGCTCGGCCGCCTGCGATTCAAGAAGCGCGCGGTAGACCTGGTAAGTTACGTGCTTTGGAATAAGCGTGTCGAAAAGCTCCTGGTCCGTCGGCTCGTACAGGTAGTCCATAAACGCCTGCGGTTCCTCGAAGGAGAGCTTTGAAATCGGCAGGAGCTTTTCCAGCACCACCCTCTGCGAAATGGCGCTCTTGAACTCGTTGTAGACCAGGTAAACGGCGTCAACCTCGCCCTTTTGGTAAATTTCGGCCAGGTGGCTGGCGATCTCCACCGCGTGGTCGTACTTGACCTTGTGGAAGACGCCGACCCACTGCCGGTCCACAGTCGTTGTCCGCTTGCGGAAAAAGTCCCGCCCCTTGCGCCCTATGAGATCGAGCGCGAGCGCTTCAGCTTCGGCCTGCTTGTCCTTTATCGTCTGGCTGGCGAAGCGGATGATGTTGCCGTTGAAGCCTCCGCACAGTCCGCGGTCGGCGGTTATCACGACCAGGTGAACGCGCTTCTCGGGGCGCTCCGCCAAGAGCGGGTGCTTGTTCCTGTCAACGCGAGTCGCCAGGGAGTTCAGCACTTCAAGCATCTTCCTGGCGTAAGGCCTGGCCCTAAGGATTGATTCCTGTGCCCTGCGCAGTTTCGCGGCCGAGACCATCTTCATGGCCTTGGTGATCTGCTGCGTGTTCTGGACGGAGCGGATTCTCCGCCTTATGTCCCTTAGGTTGGGCATTTAGCGCGCCTCCAGCCCCGCCACGAACTGAAGCTTGCACTCCTTGAGCAGGCGGTCCAGCTCTTTCTTGGCCTCCTCGCTCAGGACCTTGGCCTCGCGGATCATCTCGGCGTATTTCTGGCCGTTGACATCGAGGTAATTCTCCAAGGCCTTCTCGAACGCCCTGCAGTCCTTGACTTCAATGTCGTCCAGGAAACCCTGCGTCGCGGCATAGATGATGGCGATCTGCCGCGTCACGTCCTGCGGCTCGTACTGGTTCTGCTTGAGGATCTCGACCAGCCTGACGCCCCGGTTGAGCTGGGCAAGCGTCGCCTTGTCGAGGTCGGAGCCGAACTGCGCGAAGGCCGCCATCTCCCGGTACTGCGCCAAGTCGAGGCGCAGCGTTCCGGCCACGCTCTTCATCGCCTTGATCTGCGCGTTGCCGCCCACGCGGCTCACCGAGATGCCGACGTTGACGGCTGGGCGAATGCCCTGGTAGAAAAGGTCCGATTCCAGGAATATCTGGCCGTCCGTGATTGAGATTACGTTCGTCGGAATGTAGGCCGAAACGTCGCCGGCCTGCGTCTCAATGACGGGCAGGGCCGTGAGGGACCCGCCGCCATTGGCCTGGTTGAGCTTGGCGGCGCGCTCCAAAAGGCGGGAGTGCAGGTAGAAGACGTCGCCTGGGTAGGCTTCGCGGCCCGGAGGACGGCGCAGCAACAGCGAAATCTCGCGGTATGCCGCGGCGTGCTTCGAGAGGTCGTCGTAAACCACCAGGACGTCCTTTCCCTTGAACATGAAGTATTCGCCCATGGCGCAGCCGGCGTAGGGGGCGAGGTACTGGATGGACGCCGACTCCGACGCGGAGGCCGCCACGACGATGGTGTGGCCCATCGAGTCGTAATCGGACAAGGTCTTGACCACTTGCGCTATGGTTGAGCGCTTCTGTCCGATGGCGACGTAAATGCAGATGACCCCCTTGTCCCGCTGGTTGATGATGGTGTCAATGGCGATGGCCGTCTTCCCGGTCTGGCGGTCGCCGATGATCAATTCCCGCTGGCCGCGGCCAATGGGAATCATCGCGTCAATCGCCTTGATGCCTGTCTGAAGCGGGATCTTGACCGGCTCCCTGGCCACGATGCCGGGGGCAATTATTTCAACCGGGCGCCTTTCCGACGTGACCACGGCGCCTTTGCCGTCCAAAGGCTGGCCGAGCGGGTCAACGACGCGCCCTATCAGCGCCTCGCCGGCGGGAACGGACATGATCTTCTTCGTCCGCCTGACTTCGTCGCCCTCCTTCACGTGGGAGGTCTCGCCCATCAGCACCGCGCCGACGCTGTCCTCTTCGAGGTTCAGCGCCATGCCGTAGAGGTCGCCCGGAAACTCGAGCATCTCTCCGGCCATGACGTTGTCGAGGCCGTATAGCCGGGCGATGCCATCGCCGACCGATATGACGTAGCCTACTTCCGCCACGTCAAGGCGCGTCTCGAAACCTTCGAGCTGGGATTTGAGAATTCTGGAGATTTCGTCCGACTTGATCATGCCTTCCTACCTCTTCTCGAGAGCCGATCTCATCGCCCTCAGCGAGCCGGCCACTGAACCGTCATAGACCGTCGAACCTACTTTAAGAGCGATCCCGCCGATGAGCGCAGGGGCCGCCTCCGCCTCAACCTCGACCGAACTTCTCAAAAGCTCCTTGAGCCGCTGAACGAGGAGCCCCTTTTCCGCCTCGCCCAAGGGCTTGGCGGTCGTGACGAGAACTCTCAGGATTCCGAGCCTGGCGTCGCACAGCGCCCTGGCCGCCGCCACCATCTCGTCCCACTGCCTCAGCCTCCGGTGGGAGACGACCATCTGTATGAAGCGCGCGCTCTGCGGCTTGAACCCGGCTTGAGCGCAAAGCCCCTCGACCACCCGCTCCTTGGTCGCCGCCGGAATCACCGGGTTTTCAAGCGAGGGCCGCAACTCGGGCACATCCTTGAGCCACTGGGAAAAAAGCTGCAAATCGCCCATTAGGCCCTCTACGTCGCCGGGCGGTGCCACGTCAATCAGCGCTTGCGCGTACCGCCGACCTATCCCGCTCATTTCAACGCCCTCGTCATTCCGGCAAAAAACTTCTCCCTTAACCGCTCTTCGTCGGAAGCCGTGATATTCTTGCTCACGATCTCCCGCGCCGTCTGCTCGGCAAGCTCGGCCGCGTACGCCCTCAAGGAACGGCGGGCCTCTTCGAGCTGGCGAGACGCCTCTTCCTCGGTTTCGCGGCGGATGCGCTCTCGCATCTGGTCCGCTTCCTGCTTGATTCTCTCTTTTTCCTTTTCGGCGGTCAGCCGGGCTTCCCGCTCTATGGCGGCGATCTCTTCGGAGAGCGTTGCCATCTTGGCTTCAACTTCTTTCAGCCTGGCGAGCGCCTCTTCCTTCTCGCGCAACGCCTTGGTCAACTGCTCCTCTATCGCGAGCGAACGGTCCTTGAAGAACTTCGGCGCGGGTTTGCGCAGAAGGTAGACAAACAGCGCGATAACCAGCAGCAGGTTGGCGATTTGCCATGCGATGACCGGAACGCCCCATATGGGGCTCAGCCATCCGTTGCCGGAAGCGGCCTCGTGGCCCTCGCCCTCCGCGGCGAGAAGCGCGATGGGGCACAAGGCGAGCAGGATGGAAATCCAAACGTGGCGTCTCAAGCCTGCACCTGCCTTCCCAAAACCTTCGCGGCCATTTCGAGCGCCAAAGCCCTGGTCCCTTCCGCAAGTTCTCTTCTGGCGCGGGCCACGTCGGCCGACAGCTCGGCTTCAAGCGCGTGCGCCTTGGCAGAGGCTTCGGCGCGGACCTCCTCAAGGACCGCCGCGCGGTAACCGTAAGCTTCCCGCCTCGCCGCCTCTTTCACCTGGCTGCCCTTCCGCCGGGCGTCAAGAAGGGTCTCTTCGTATTTGGCGAAGCGCTGCTGCAATTCGTCTTTCGAGCGCATCGCCAGGTTATCGGCTTCTTTGACCGCCTCTCGCCGCTTGGAGATAATCCTGCTCACCGGGCGGAAAAGAACAAGGTTCAAAAGAAAGCCATAAACCAGCACCAGCGCCATTAAAATCGGTATATGCCACCAATTGTCCGTTATCTGTTTGATGAGGTCCACGGCGGATCTTTCCCCCCATTAAACGGCTTAGCGCCGCGCGAAGGCTAAATCATACCAGAACAAGGCCCGTCCGGTCAAGCCCGGCGGGCAGCTCCAATCCCGCGAACGCCGGCACACCGCCACCCCGATAGGCCGACACCTCATTGCCGCCAGAGCGCGAGGAGGAGAGGATGTGCTCTAGTTGAGCAAAGAGGGCACCCACGGATCCGCCGCGACGAGCGCAGAAGGGGCATCGGCAAGTTCTTTAATATGGAAGTGGGGGCGGCTCAGCCGATGGTTGTCCCAGGCCTGCTGCCTATCAGCCCCCAACCTTCTGCCAAACAGCCCTCTTCCCTACTCCAGCGGCTTGAGGCCAAGCTTTGCGGGGAGTTGGGGCGGAATGTCGTCCTGGTCTTTCAGGTGCTCCCTGAGCCAGGACAGTTCATCCTGCCCCAGAACGGCGCTCTTCAGGACGTAAATTTCAAAGGCCTCATAGGCCAAGGGAGCTATCGTTTGCGCAATGCGGGCCATCACCTGGGCGTACTGGCGGATCTCGTACTGCGCGTGCTCGTCGAGCCTGAGTTTCAAAAAATGAAAGAGGTTGTGAAGGTCAATCTGCCAGTACCACTCTGTATAAAGGCTTAGCGGCAGATGAATCCGCGCCAGCTCCCGCGCGACGCCTTTTTGCAGAAAGCCGTCGTATTCCAGATAGGCGCGGCGCTGGCCCTCTTCAAGCCTTGCAAGCATCTGATCGGCCACTTCCTGCGAGACTTTCTCCTCCGACCGGCCCTGTTTGTTGACGGCGCTTTGAGTTCTTACTGAATCGGCCGTCGGAAGGTAAAACTCGTCCTTCATGACGGAGTAGCGGCCGGATATTTCGTTGAGGCGAGCGGTCCTGTGGCGAATCCACTGCCTCGCGACGAATATAGGCATCTTGCAGTGAAAGGTTATCTGGACCTGCTCGAACGGGGAGGTGTGCGCGTGCCTCATCAGGTATTGAATCAGGCCGCGGTCCTCGCGCAGCGTCTTCGTGCCCTGGCCATAGGAAACGCGGGCGGCGGCCACGATGCGCTGATCGGAGCCCATGTAATCAACCAGCCTTACAAACCCCTTGTCCAGGACTTTGAACTCCTTGTCCAAAATGGCTTCAGCTTCGGGCACGATAACGTGTGGCATCTATTCCTCCCTAAGGCGGCAAGATTATCAGAGCCCGGCCAGGACGGCAACCGGGTGTGGTAGAATAAAAGCGTTGAACTTCTCGCCGCCGCCCCATTCTTCGCTGTTACGCCGGGCGGGGCCGTTGCATCTT
>JAEMPZ010000115.1 GCA_022759065.1 Acidobacteriota bacterium
CCTTGGCGCCTTGGTGGTGAATCTTCCCGCTTTCCCCCGCCTCCTTGCGTGATAAAATTGGCGCGGAGGCGCGATGGAAGCGCGCGGCATTGTTGGCCAGTTTCCCGACAAAGAGCTTCTTGATCGCAACCTGAAATGGCGGCGCTGGCCGCTGGCCCATTACGCCGTTCCCTTCACTCTCGCCAAGACGCAGCGCGCGCTTTTGGCCAGGGCGGTTCCAGCCGTCTGCCGGGCCGCCGAAGCGGTTGTGGCGGCGTTTTCTGAAGACAAGGCGCTACGGGCGCTTTTCGGGTACGCCTCCGAGCGCGAGAGGTTCATCCTCAAGGAGCCCGGCTACAGGCCGCTCATTCCATTGGGCCGGTTGGACGCTTACCTCTACCGCGATAGCGTCAAGTTCATGGAGTACAACACCGACGGAACGGCCGGCTGGCATTACAGCGGCGGGCTTTCGGCGCTCTGGCGCGAACGTGCCGGGCTCAAGCCGGAGAGCGCGCCTCTTGAAAAGAGGCTTCTCGAAGCCCTGCTTGCCTGTTACGGGCGCTGGAGCAAAGGCGCGAGCCCCAACACAATCGCGATTGCCGACTGGCGCAACGTCGGGACGCGGCCCGAGCAGGAGGCCTTGCGTCGTTTCTTTGAATCGCGGGGCTTCCAGGCAAGCCTTGAGGACCCATCCAACCTTCGCCACGAAGGCGGCCGTCTCATCGGAAGCCGTGGGCCAATTGACCTTCTCTACCGGCGCGTAGTGAGCGAAGAACTCTTTGCCCGAATTGGGGGCGTGAAGGGCTTTTTGGACGCCTATTGGCACGGCGCTTTCTGCTGCGTTGGAAGCTTCCGGACCGACCCTGCTTGGAGCAAGATCCTCTTCGTAGTCCTTTCCGACCCCAAGTGGCGCTTCCTTTTCACCAAGGCTGACGGCAAGGTCTTAAGCGAAGTGATCCCGTGGACGCGCCTGGTTTGCCCTGAAATGGCTGACACCGCAAAGGGGAAGGAGTTGCGGGCGCAGCTTTTGTTGGATCGCGGACATTACCTTCTAAAACCGGCCCACAGCTATCAGGGGGCCGGGGTCACCGCCGGGGCGCTGGTTTCGCCGGAGGCGTGGAAAAGCGCCGTCAATCTGGCGTTTTCCCAAGGAACGTGGGTTGCGCAGGAATACCTTGAACCGGTTCCGTGGCAGCCCCCGCACGACGGCCCCCGCCACTTCCTCCAGGTCGGGGCGTTCACGGCGATGGGCCGCTGGGCCGGGCTCATGGCGAGAGTCTGCGAGAGTCCCGTTATCACTCCCGATTCGATTGACAAGTTTCTCCCCGTGGGCGAAGAAGTTCCATGGGAAACGATATCATAGAAGGAGAACACAATGAAGCGCGCAGCCGTTTTGATCGTAGCCCTATTGCTTGCAACAGTAGCCGCATTCAGGGCGGAAGAGAAGGGGAGCGCGCAAAGCGCTCCTGTTACAACATGGCTTGTGGCAAGCGGCTTGGAAGTTCCGCCCGCTGTCTACGGTAAAGAGTCCAATGAGGATTCGGCGCGGCGCCTCCTCGGGCAGCAGACGCTCGATCCGGCGAACCTCTGGCCAAAAGAGGGCGAAAGCCTTGAATGGAAGCCCGGCCAGACCGCGCGCTGGCAGGCCATCTCGGAGAAGGGCGGAAACGCGCGCGGAAGCGGCGGTCCGCTTCTCTATGCCGCGACCTACCTGCGCGTTGACAGATGGACGAAGGTTACATTAAGGCTTGAATCGAAAGAGGCCCTGGCCGTTTACCTTGACGGCGCTCGCTTAGCGGAGAGGTTTTCTCCCCCCGCGCAAGGGAAGGACTCTGGCTTGTCGGCTGAGCTTAAACTCCCGACCGGACTTCACCGGCTATTGGTCGCGGCGTGCTCTTTTGACAAAGAAGCCACCCAATTCACGGCCAAGCTGGAAACTTCGGACTCAAGTAACGCGCCGCTGCCGGATGTTACCCTTTTGGCGATTCATCCGCTCTCGGAGAGCGACGTGCTCGCTGCGCCCTTTGTTTCGGACATAGCCGTGGCTGGTGACGGAAGCAAGGTGGCGCTCGTTGAAAGGCGTACCGACGTGGCAGCCGACGCGAGGCCGGCGAGCCTGGAACTCAGGGACGCGAAGGACGGCCACCTCATAACCGATTACCGCGCGGCGAAAGGGCTCGGTTCCCCATACTTTTCCGGCGACGGGCGCAGGCTCGCCTTTACGGCGGCGAATGCGCTGGACCACGAGACAAAGGACCTTTGGATGATGGACATTTCCAGCGGCTCGGTGGAGAAGCTCGCCGAAAAGTTGCGGGAAATCAAGAACGTTCAATTCTCTCCCGATGGCCAGTTCGTCTATTTCATGGCTCTCGCGCCAAAGGAAAAATCCGAAAAAGCCCCGCCCTACGAGCGCTTCGTGGAACCGTGGCAGAGGCTTTCCGATTGGGATGACAGGCCGCAGGTTTACCAACTGTCCATTAAAGACCGCGTGTCGCGGCCCCTCACGCTCGGCCGCACCAACGTAGAAGACTACGCCCTGAGCCGCGACGGCTCGCGCCTCGCGGTGGTTCGAGGCGTGGCGGTCGAGCATCGCCCATACCTCGTCATGGAGGTATGGCTATACGACCTTCGAAGCGGAGAGTCGAGGCGCCTCCTTTCCTGGGAACGCTGGCCCCACATGAGCGAGGTGGCCTTTTCTCCAGACGGCAAGAACCTGGCGCTGACCGCCCCTCCCGCGGACATGCCTCCCGGAGGGCTGAAACCCAAGGAGCACATGGGCTTTGACCTTCAACTTTTCGTGATGGACCTTGAAAACCCAACGCCGGTGAACATTACCGAAGGGCTCAGGGCCACGGTCACCTCCGATGTGATCGGCGCGTTGCCGGGCAGAAGAAACCTCTGGTGGAGCCCGCGAGACGGGCGCATTTACTTCGTCGCCACCGACCGCGACCGCGTTCGCCTCTATCGCTGCGGCAAGGACGGCAAAAACATGGAGCCCGTGCCTCTCCCAGACGCCTGCCTCGGAAGCCCCGACATGTCGGCTGACGGCTCGCTCTTCGTTTACAACGGCTCCTCCTTCGGCACGTTCTGGACCGTTCGCGCTGCCGACCTCGCGACGGGCGGCATGCGCGACATACTTGCGCCTGGGCGCGACGTCTTCTCTCGCGTCGAGCTTGGGAGCAACGAGTCTTTCGACGTCCTTTCGAGGGATGGCGTCCCGCTCCAGGGCTGGCTCTTCTATCCCCCGAATTTCGACGCGAAAAAGAAATACCCGATGATCGTCGCCTACTATGGCGGCGCGATGCCCTACGCCGAGTGCTTCCGGCCCGAGTTCTTCTGGCTTGCCGGGCAGGGCTACGTCGTCTATCTAGTCACGCCAAGAGGCTCAATCGGCTACGGAAGGGAGTTTGCCGACGCCCACATTGACGACTGGGGCGAGCTTGCCGGCGCGGACATCGTTGACGGCGTAAAGGCCGTCCTGAAGCACAAGCAGTTCGTGGACCCAAAGCGAGTCGGCTGTTACGGGGGCTCTTACGGCGGCTTCATGACGCTCTACCTTGTCAGCCACAGCGATCTCTTCGCCGCGGCGGTGGACTTTTTCGGCATCAGCGACATCACCAGTTACTGGGGCGCGGGCTGGTGGGGCTGGGGCTTTGATTACGGCGACACGGCGCTCGCGAACGCCTACCCGTGGAACAGGCGCGACATCTTCGTTGACCGCTCGCCGATTTACAGCGCGGACAAGATCCATTCCCCGCTGCTTCTGCTGCACGGCGACTCGGATACTAATGTCCCCACCGAGGAGTCGGACCAGATTTTCAGCGCGATGCGAGTGCTCGGGCGCACTTGCGAGTACGTCCGCTTCGCGGGCGAGGACCACGGCATCAGTGGCCGCCCGAGCAACCGCGTCGCCAGCGAAACGATGATGCTCGAATGGTTCGACCGCTTCCTCAAAAACCAGCCGGAGGCATGGCAAGAGCGGTGGAAGAACGACAAGCCGCCAATAGAGAAGGAGTAAGTCAGATTCACCACAGAGGGCACAGAGGACACAGAGGGCGGATGATTGATGACGGATGATAGATGATGGCAAGATTGAGCCCGCCGTTGATTTCAACCAGCCATAGCTCGCGAATCGACGGGCAACAGAGGCAACGGATTCCGGGGACACGATACTCATTTCGGTTTTGATTCCGGGGACACGATACTCATTTCGCCCTCTATGGTCCCTGTGTCTCTGTGGTGAAAAAATCTCTACAGCTTTTGTCCGCACTTGGGGCAGAAGGAGGAGTCGGGGTCGGGGACGGGAGCGCCGCACTTGGGGCAAACGCTTGGGGTGGCGGGCTTTTTGTCGTCGCCCATGCCGTCCTTCATCTCCTGCTTGAAGTTCTTGATGGTCTTGCCCATGGCGGCGCCTAGCTGCGGCAGCTTGGTGGCGCCGAAGAGCAGCATGACGATGATGAGAATGATGATCAGTTCTGGCGTGCCTAGCGAACCAAAGAGAGCGAGGGCGGGTAAGGCGTTCATCTCTTCTCCTTTAACGGACGATAAGCCGTCTGCGCTTCAGTTTTCCCACTTTAAGAATGTACTCTCCGGGATGGCTCTGGTCGAAGGCGGCGTTGAAATTGGTAATCTTCTCGCCGTCGAGCGTGACGCCGCCCTGCTGCATGAGCCGCTTCGCCTCGTTGGCCGACGGCGCCATGCCCAATTGAGTGATCAGCTTGTAATACAAGGCCGGCTCTGGCTTTATTGGCAGCAGGCTCTCTTCAATCTCTTCTGGGTTCTCGCGGCGCGTGAAGACGCGCTCGAAGTGCTCGCGGGCGGCGGCCGCTGGCGCTTCGCCGTGGTAGTAGCGCACGAGCGTCGTGCCAAGCGATTTTTTCGCCTCCATGGGATGAATCCTTCCGGAGGCTACGTCGGCCTTCATCTGCTCGATCTCCGTGGGGCAGAGGTCGGTGCACAGAAGCCAGTAACGCCACATCATCTCGTCGCTTAAGCTCATCACCTTTCCGAAAATGTCCTTCGGGTCTTCGTTTATGCCGATGTAGTTGCCGAGGGACTTTGACATCTTCTCTACGCCGTCGGTTCCTTCGAGAAGCGGCATCGTGAGGACGACCTGCTCCTCAAGGCCGTATTCGCGAAGTATGTCCCGGCCCACTAGAAGATTGAATAACTGATCGGAACCGCCCAGCTCGACGTCGGCCTTCAGCGCCACCGAGTCGTAAGCCTGCGCGAGCGGGTAGAGAAATTCGTGGATGTGGATCGGCTGGCCCGACTTGTACCGCTTCTCGAAGTCGTCGCGTTCCAACATCCTTGCGACGGTGTATTTTCCGGCGAGCCTTATGAAACCTTCGGCGCCCAATGGCGAGAGCCATTCAGAGTTGAAGCGTACCTGGGTCTTCTTCGCGTCCAGTATCTTGAAAACCTGCTTCTTGTAGGTCTCGGCGTTGGCGAGAACCTGCTCGCGCGTCAGTTGAGGCCTGGTGGCCTTCTTGCCGGTAGGGTCTCCGATCATTCCGGTAAAGTCGCCGATGACGAAAACGACCTGATGGCCAAGATCCTGGAAGTGCTTCATCTTTCTAAGGACGACCGTGTGGCCAAGATGGAGGTCTGGCGCCGAGGGATCGAAGCCCGCCTTCACAACCAGGGGCTTCTTGGCGGCGGCGGAGCGCGCCAGCTTTTTGGCCAAAAGCGTGGCGTCAACCAGGTTGCAGGCGCCCTTGGCCAGATAGTCCAGTGCTTCATCCGGGGTGAGGTTCATCCGTTTTCTCCGGTATCAATGAGGCTTTTGACGAGCTTTCGGTAAGCGTCCGGCTCAAGAAGCAATTCGGCGCGCCCATCGGCCACCCGCACCCGCTCCTCGCACATCAGCCGCAGGGCTTCAGGATAGAGGCGGTGCTCGTAGCGCAGGATGCGGGCGCTAAGGCTTTCCTCTGTGTCGCCCGGCAAAATTGGGACGACGGCCTGGAGAATGATGGGGCCGTGGTCGCAC
>JAEMPZ010000019.1 GCA_022759065.1 Acidobacteriota bacterium
GGTGAAAGGCCGCGCCCAAACGCGGGCTCAGGTGCCAGCCGAAGAGAGTGTGGTGGTCGGCCCTTAGGCCTCCCGTCAGCGTGACCCAACCGGCGGGTTTCCAGGTGTCCTGGAGATAGGCGGCCCACGTCGTCAAAGTCACGGGGTCAATATAGTAGGGCCTCGTCACTTCCCCGGTATGGGTATCCGTCCAGAGATCCTGTACATTGAGGATGCTCTCGCGCTCAGCCGTGACGCCGGCCACGATCTCCTGCCGGCCGGTAGCTTTCACGTTGAGCTGGAATTCTCCCCCCAGGCGCCGCGTGTGTTTCGTGACGTCAATCGTGTCATCAACATCTGCCTGGGTCGCATCGGCAGTGTCTCTTCCGGGGGCGAACTGGCGCCAGAAGTTTTTCCAGTCGTAATCCTGGCCGTACATAAGCGCCTTCATCGAGACCTTGGAGGAAAAGGCATGAGAGTACTCGGCGTCAAGGAAGCTGTCGTCGTACCAGTACCCCTCGTCCTTCCAGCGCCAAACCGGCGTGTCGGTGTCGGCGAAGTAAGTGTGGAAGTAATGGACCATCTCCGCCCTGAGAGTGAACTCTCCATGAGTTAAGGTGACCCCTCCCGATGCCTGGCGTTTCGGGTCCCAATTCTGCGCCTGCTGCTGGTTCCGGACGTTTATGCCGACCCCATCGCCATCCGTCTGGAAGGCCTGCGCCCAGGCGTAGATGCCCGTTTTCCCAATGGAGCCGCCTCCTTCAACCCACGCCTTCTTATCATCCCAGTTGCCCGCCTCGGCTGCGGCCCTGAAGCTCTTCTCTTTTGGCGGGGACTTTGTGATCACCTGAATCACGCCGGCGTAAGCGTTGGTGCCGTAAAGCGCCGAGCCCGGCCCCCGGATCACTTCTACGCGCGCCACGTTCGTCAGCGGAAAATATTCGTCCACCGAAGCGTGTTCGTAGACGACATCGCGCCATGGGACGCCGTCCACGAGAAGGAGCACTTTGTCATTGTAACGGTTTCTGACCCCCCGGAACCAGACCGAGTCCCGCGAACTTGTCTGGAAGGTGACATAGACGGAAGCCAGCGTCCTCAAAAGGTCCGAGAGCGTCCGCGCGCCCATATTCTCTATATCTTCCGCCGTGAAAACGCTCACGACGGCCGGCGCCGTGCGCGCCTCCTCGGGGACGCGGCTGGGCGCGGTGACCAGCTGCTCCCGCGTGTAGAAGAGCCGAAGAATCTTGGCCTCGCCGCTCTCCTGCGCGAGCGCCGCCACCGGCAATACCATGGAGGCCAGCAAGCCACAGGCCAAGATTACCCGCGGCCATGGCGCCCCGTTCATCTTAGCCATCTGGTTTATTGCGGTTAGGACAAGGGGCCGCGATGCTGAGACAGGGTACGATGTTGCGCGCTTAGCCAGGGCAATGCCATCCCGCCAAATCGCCCAAGCCGCTCTTCCGCCCCGCCGGCCGTCGTCCCTCATGGCAGACCCCACGATCCAAATCTATGCCGCGGCGGCAGCCGTGTCAAGGGCGGGCCCCGGGTTCATCCGTGTCCATCCGCGGTTTGAATCCGGCACGATCGCGCCGCGAACATATCCCTCCTGGCGCGAAGCGACGCTTTGAGGGATAATCGGCGCATGGTGATCATCACGACGCACACCAACGCCGACTTCGACTCCCTGGCGAGCATGGCCGCGGCCGGGCTTCTTTACCAAGGCGCGAAGCTGGTTTTTCCGGGGGCGTGCGAGGCTCTGCTGCGGCGCTACATGGACGAACACGCCGCCTCGCTGCCGGAAGTTCTTTCGGTCCACGGGCTTGATCTGGCGGAGGTGGAAAAGCTTGTCTGCGTTGACGTCGCCGACCGCGCTCGCCTGGGCCCGCTTTCGGCGCTCCTTGACCGAGTCCCTCCCGTCCGGGTGGACGTTTTCGACCATCACCCCGCGCAGGTGTCAATTCGCGGGGAGCGCCATGTCGTCAAAGACGCGGGGGCCTGCTCCAGCCTCATGGTGGAGGAACTGCTGGCATCCGGGATCGCGCCGGACAAGGACCTTTGCACCCTGATCCTTCTCGGCATCTACGAGGACACGGGCTTTCTCACCTTCCCGACGACGCGGCCGCGCGACCTTGAAGCCGCACGGCGATGCCTGCTCTGGGGCGCCGACCTGAGCCAGGTCTCGCGCGTGCTGACGCGCCGCCTCACGGAGCCGCAGCTTCGCATCCTCACCAGGCTCGTTGAACGGCTTGAGACCGTCACGGCCGGAGGAGTCACCGTCCACATAACCACCTTCTCGAGCGCCCAGTACGTTCCAGACCTTTCGCTTCTCATCCACGAAATATTCAACCTTGAGGACCTCGACGCGCTCTTCCTCGTCGCGCGCCTTGAGAACAGGATCCACATCATTGGACGTTCGCGAGTGCCTGGCGTTGACGTGGCGAGGGTGCTGGAAACCTTCGGCGGGGGAGGCCACCCATCGGCCGCCTCGGCCTCGCTCAAGGGAGTCACGCTCGAAGAGGCTAAACGGCTCTTGACGGAAGAGCTGACCACCAACCGCCCAGTCGGCCTGACGGCAAGGGATGTCATGGCGAGAGACTTCCACCGCATCGCGGCGAATGCCCTGATCCAGGAGGCCTTCGAAGAGATGAACAGGCGGCACGTCAACGCGCTTCCGCTGTTTGAAGGGGATACGCTAGTGGGCGTCGTGACTCGGCAGGAGGTTGACGGGGCGATCCAGCACGGAATGAGGAGCGAACCCGTCAAGACGCTCGTGGCAACAAAGCCTCCGCTTTTGCCGCCGGACACGCCGCTCGAAGTGGTGAGGCGGCTCATGCTGGAACGCAGCCTGCGCCTCGTGCTTTTCGGGAACAGCCCCGACAAGGTCGAGGGGCTTCTTAGCAGAATGGCCCTCTTCAAAAGCCTCTACCTGATGGAGCCGGGGCGCCTTCCGAAAAGGCGGGGAGGCGTTCCGTCCCGGCTCGAGGTCCAAAGGCTCATGGCCGGGACATTTACCGAAAGCGAGATGAACGGGCTGAAGGAGCTTGGCGCGCTTGGGGACGCCATGGGCACGCCGGTCCTTTTAGTCGGGGGCGCCGTCCGGGACCTTTTGCTAAGGCGCCCGGTCAAGGACGTGGACTTCGTTGTTGAGGGCGACGCGGTGGCTTTGGCGCAGGCGTGGTCGGAGCGCCAGGGCGGCAGGCTCCGAACGCACAAGGAATTTGGCACCGCCGTGTGCATCTGTCCTAACGGCCGCAGGTGGGATTTCGCCACGGCGCGGTCGGAATATTACGAAGCCCCGGCCGCCTTGCCCACCGTTGTCCACGCGGCGCTATCGCAGGACCTTTACCGCCGTGACTTCACGATAAACGCGCTGGCCCTCGACCTTTCGGCGGAACGGTTCGGAGAGATTCTCGACCTTTTCGGAGGGGTGCGCGACTTGAAGTCGGGACAGATCCGGGTCATGCACGGCCTCTCTTTCGTCGAAGATCCGACGCGCGCCTTTCGGGCGGCGCGTTTTGCCGTGACGCTGGGGTTCAAGCTCCCCGCCGAAACGGAGGGGCTTCTCTCGTCGGCTCTCAAGCAGGGCATCTTCCGCAACCTTTCACCCAAGCGGGTGCTCGGCGAAGTGATTCAAACGCTCGCCTGCCCCAACCCGGTAGAGGGGCTTAGCCTTTTGGAAAAGTATGGGCTGCTGAAAGTGTTCTGGCCCGCCTTGAAACTTTCGCCTAAGGTGAGGGAGAGGCTCGGCCGCGTGCAGAAGGTGCTCGACTTTTTCGAGCTCCATTTTCCAGCCGAGCCGATAGAGAGGCCCTCGCTTTTTGTCATGGCCCTGGCCGAGCGGCTGCCCAAGAATGAACTGGATGCTTTTCGCTCCCGCTACCCTTTTCAGGCTCCACTGAAGAGCCTTTTGGCCGATTATCGCTCGCTCGTATGGAGGGCGCGCCAGCAGTTGGCGCTAGAGGCCAAGAGCGCGGGCGCTGTCTACCGGCTGCTTTTTGACAAGCCCCTTCTGTTCGTGCTCTATCTTCTAACGCAGGTTGACAAAGCGGAAGAGCAGGCGCTCATACGCGATTTTGTCACCCGCGACCGGTTTCTGAAACTTGAGATTACGGGGGAGGACCTGAAAGCGGCTGGGCTTCCTCCCTCCGAGGCGTTTGCGAGGGCGCTGCTCGAAACAAAAATCGCCAAAGCGGACGGTCTTCTCTCGGGCCGCGCCTCCGAGCTGGCATTCGCCCTGAAACAGGCGCGCAAGTATATGGAGAGAAGTGACGGAGTAACGGAGTGACGGGGTATCGGATTAAGAGAATAGCGCCACTAACGCCGGCACCCCGGCACGCCGACACCACATTCAGGCGCGTGACGAAGTAACGGAGAAGCAAAAATGAGGAGATTCCTTCTTAATTGCTCGCTAATCTTGGCGGCGGCGCTGGCCTTCGCGCCCCTGGCCAAGACGCCTTCGCGCACCGTCGTGCTCCTGACTATGGATGGCGTGAGATGGGATTATCCTTCCAGGGATAACCTTCCCAATTTCGCGCGGCTCGCCCGCGAGGGCGCAAGGGCGCCGCGCTTGACGCCTGTCTTCCCGTCGCTCACTTTTCCAAGCCACGCGGCCATTGCCACTGGGTGCCCGGCGGACCTTCACGGCATCGTGTCAAACGTCTTTCTCGACCGCTCCGGGGACCGCCGCTTCTCGGATGAAAAGGAGGCTTCGTGGTTTCAAGAGCCCCCGCTTTGGGCGCTGGCGGAACAGCGCGGGTTGCGCGCCGCCGTTTCGGGCTGGCCCTGCTCCTCCGGCCCGTGGCGCGGCGTTTCCCCAAGCTATTACCACCCATTCGGCCAAAGCGGCAACGACGAAGAGACGGAGCGTTGGATCGAAGCGGCGCTCTCGCGAGATGAAGCTCATAGGCCGGCGCTTGTGATGGCCTGGACCTCTGGCGCGGACGGGCCGGGCCACGCCGAGGGCCCCGACTCCGAGGCGGTGCGCCGGGCCATGGCTCGCGCGGACCGCCTGTTGGGGCGGCTTTTGGATTTTCTTTCGCGCGATGGGCGGAAGAATTACGCCACTCTGCTTCTTGCGAGCGATCACGGCATGACGAAAGTGACGCGCTCGATTGACATTGCCTCGCTTATCCCGAAGCGCGGCTACTATCCTTTTGTCGCCATCTCCGGGCCGCTTTGCAACGTCTATTGCAAGAACCAGGCGCAAGAGGAAGCGGTGCTTAGGGCGCTTCGGAGCGCCGCTCCCAATATCCAGATTTGGCGCAAGGCCGAACTGCCAGCCCGCCTGCGCTACGCCTGCCCGCGAACGGGCGACATAATCTTACTGGCCCCGCCCGGGACGACCTTCGCTCCTTTGGGAGAATACAAATCCGAGGCAGCGCCAAAGGGCATGCACGGGTATGACCCGGAAAATTGTCCGGACATGGGCGGAATTTTTTACGCCTGGGGGGCTCAGGTCGCCGCCGGGACAAAATTGCCGGAATTGACAACGCTTGACGTCGCGCCCACCGCGTGCGCCCTTTTGAACATTCCGCCTCCGCCTCGCGCAACCGGAAAAACAATAAAACTACAATGACAAGAAAGGGAAAAAAGATGGCCTCCCCTCTTCCAAAAGTGGTTTTCACCGCTCCCGTCTCCGAAATGCCCAATGATTTGCTTGATGGCCGCGTCCGGGTAAAGGTCCTCCGCCACAAGCTCCCGTTGACAGAAGAGCAGCTCATTGCGAAGCTCAAGAACGCGAGCGGCGCTCTCTGTTTTCTGTCTGACCCTCTGACTGGGCGCGTCCTCGAATCCTGCCCGAAGCTGAAGGGCGTGGCGCTCCATGCGGTCGGGTATAACAACGTTGACGTTGCCGCCGCGTCGCGCCTCGGCATAACCGTGACATACACGCCAGGCGTGTTGACCGAGGCGACGGCCGATCTCACGTGGGCGCT
>JAEMPZ010000250.1 GCA_022759065.1 Acidobacteriota bacterium
CCCTGTGAGAAAGGCAGTTGATGAGTGGTGGTGGCGCGCCCGCTTGCAAGATGGGCTAGGGTGCGGTAGCTTAACGTGCGTGGGAGTTGTCAGGCGCCTCTTTTTTCGCAAGGACCTTGACGCCATGCTGGCGGAGAGCCAGAAACCCGGGCGTTCACTGCGCCGCGCTTTAGGCCCGTTGGACCTGATGGCTCTTGGCATCGGGGCGATTATTGGCGCGGGGATTTTCGCCCTTGTCGGCACGGCGGCGGCCGGCGACTCTTCAAGGCCTGGAGCCGGACCGGCGCTGGTCGTTTCATTTTTGTTGACCGGGATCGCCTGCTCCTTCGCCGGGCTCTGTTACGCCGAATTCGCCGGCATGGTGCCCATCAGCGGCAGCGCCTACACCTACGCCTACGCCACGCTGGGCGAACTGGTGGCCTGGATCATAGGCTGGGACTTGATCTTAGAGTACGCCGTGGGAAACGTGGCGGTCGCGGTCTCGTGGTCTGGTTACTTCTGTGAGCTTATAAGGGGCTTCGGCATAGAGTTCCCCAGGTGGCTCGCGGTGGACTTGCGCACCGCTCTTCACACTCCGGAGATTTTGCAGTCGGCGCCGCGCCTCTTTGGCGTTCCAATCGTCTTCAACCTTCCAGCCGTTTTTATCGTTTCCGCGCTTACGGTTCTTCTGGTTGTGGGGGTCAAGGAGAGCGCCCGCTTCACAGGGGCCATGGTCGTAATCAAATTGCTGATCCTTGGTTTCTTTGTCGTGATGGGCTCTTTTTACGTCAAGCCGGCCAACTGGCATCCATTCGCCCCAAACGGCTGGGCTGGGATTCAGGCGGGGGCCGCGGTGATTTTCTTCGCCTACATCGGCTTCGACGCGGTCTCCACCGCCGCGGAGGAGTGCAAGAATCCGAAGCGCGATTTGCCCATAGGCATCCTTGGCTCGCTTGCCGCTTGCACGGTTATCTATATCGTAGTCGCGGCTGTTTTGACCGGCATGATTCCATGGCAAAACCTCAACACCGCCGAACCGCTTTCGGTGGCCATGAGAGAGGTCAACAGCAATTGGGCCGCGGGAATTGTGGCGTTCGGCTCGGTCGTCGCCCACACCGCTGTTCTTCTGGTTTTTCAGCTTGGGCAGCCGAGGATATTCTTTTCAATGGCGCGCGACGGCCTGCTGCCGCCATCCTTCGCCAAAGTTCACCCGCGTTTTCGCACGCCGTACGTAACTACCATCTGGACCGGAGTGCTGGTCGCCGCGGCATCTTCAATCGCAAGCCTCGACGAAATGGCGGACCTTTGCAACATCGGCACGCTGTCCGCCTTCGTGTTGGTCTGCGTTGGAGTGCTTCTCTTAAGGGTCAAAGACCCAGGCCGCAAGAGGCCGTTTCGGGCGCCGCTGCTTCCGGTCGTGGCGATCCTGGGCGCCTTCTCTTGCCTCTACCTTATGACCGGATTACCTTATACGGCATGGGTTCGGTTCATTGTATGGCTGGTTGCCGGGCTTGCTGTTTACGCTCTCTATGGTTATAGCCGGAGCCGCCTGGCCAAGAGAGAGTTAGACGTTAGGAGTTAGGAGTGAGGAGTGGGGAATCTGTATAGTTTCTTCTATGCACGTCTCACGTCTAACGTCTCTCATCTCACGTCTTGTGTTTAGCGAAATTCATGCTTCATCCTTGCCCTCCGAGGCCCCCCGGCCACTGGGCTCAAGGCTCACTCCTGGCTTTCGGCGGGATAATCGCTGGCAAACCAGCTCCCATCTTCAACCGCGCCGCTGCTCTCCAGTGGCTTGTTCGCCAGAAACCCGAGGGCCCGCTCCTTGTCGCCGTCCATGAAAACCTGGACCTCGCATCCAGGCGCCACCTTCTCAATGTCAATGACGCGGACAACCTTAGAGAGCGAGGCGTGTTCGGGCAGAACTTTTGCCAGGACATTGGGCGCCTTGGCGAAGAAGGCCGCGTTGAACAAGTTGCCTGATTGGTCAGGATAGAGCGCCAGGTAACGGATCCTAGCCTCGACCAGGTCTTGAAAGAAGTGCGTGCCGAACGACAGGTCAGGCGTATAGTTGCCCTTTCTTCGAGCGACCTCTATGAGCATTTGGGTATTGCTGATTTGCGAATAGGTGACGCCAACCCCGAGGGTCGGGTCTCCCCGGCTCCCCCATCTGCCAGGGCCTATCAAAATAAACGAACGCCTTGGCAAGACAGAATTCAACCGCCCGACCACGTCTGCCACCGCAGCCATCTGGCCGGCGGAGGAGAGGGAGGCGTAGCCATCTGGCTCAACGTAGACCACGTAGCGAATGCCTGTAACCTTTCCGTTCGTGACATACTTGTTGGCCGAGAAGAGCTTCCGGTCATCTTGAATCCATGACGGAATGTTGACGCTGCCCTCGTCCCCGGCACGGCTTTGCGGGCGGCACTGCAAAATGTAGAGGTTCTCGCCGTCGTGCGCGAACTCGAGATCAACCGGCCCTCCGAGGTGTTTCTGCAGAATTGACAGGACCGACTTCATCTGCTCAACAAAATCGGTGTCTTCGAGCAGCCCGGCGAACGTCACGACAAGATCCTGGCTGCCTGGGTCCACAAGCCCTCGAAGAGGCTTCCTGAAGGAGCCGTTTTCAAAAACAGAGACAACCCTCTCCAGGGCGGGGAACTCGTCGCCGACCTCCTTGAGCACGCTTTCGATGCTCGGGCTCTCGAACCTTCCCGTCTCCAGGTTCAACACGTCAATGTACCGCTGGGCGTAGTGGACGATCTGTTCAGGCGAAACGTTCACTTTGAGATTCGGCTGGCCCGGGCAGACAAGCAACGGGAAATCGTCGCCGATCCTGTCCACCGCCCTTGTTCCCAGGCCGGCGACTATGCGCAGGACGCCGTCCTCCCGGCGAATCCTCGGCGACCACCTGAACTCATTGCGGCTGAACGCGACGCCCGCCAAAGCCGGGAAGAAGTATTTCCCGGCCCGCCGGCCCACCACCTTTTGGATGATGATACCCATTTCCTCCATGAAATCCAAAAGGCCGCGCTCTTTCCGGTATTCGATCGGGTCCGGGCCGAAAATCGAGGCGTACACCTCGGCGATGGCGTCCATCAGGGCCTCCAGGCGCGCCTGCCTGCTCCCGGTGTTGGTTAGAAAAAGGCTCCTGTATTTGCCGGAAAAGGCCGATCCCTCGCTGTCTTCAAGAAGGCTTGACGAGCGAACGATGATCGGCCCCTCTCCCAGGTCCTCCAAGGCAAGCCGCACGAGGTTCGTCATCTCCGGCGAAAGGAGCGAATTCTTGAAAACCTGCTCGATATATGGATAGTTGTGGCGAACCTCTTCAACGGTGGCGTACTTGAAACTTTGAAGGTCCTCCAGGGAGTTGTAGTGGACGAAATCAAAAAGCCCGTCGGAAGTCAAATACCATGTGTGCGGAATCTTGATCTTTCGCAGCAAGGGGTTTTCTCCTCCCATGTTGCGAAGAATATGCGCCGCGAGAATAAGTCCTGCTGCTTTCCCCCCAAGCTTGCCGTTCCCGTTCGCCGGTCCCGCGACGCGCTTCAGAATTCTGCCGAAATCATGGACCGAAATCTGGCGCTTCGCGGAGCGGATGAAGGACAAATCGTCGGTCAGAAATCTGCGCGTCAGCGCGACGCGCACGTTCATCTCGTCCCCCGGCGAAAGCGCGGTTTCTCCCTCCCGCGTGTCCCGGCAAAGGCGGTCAACGATGCTGTTGATCTCCATCAGCGATATGTCCCGCTTCTCGACGGCCAGCGCAAAAAAACCCAATTTATCCTGGCGGACCCACTGCTTGACCAGCATGGACAAATCCGTCGGGCTGAAGGCCGTGGCCGCGACGGCTTTGATCTCATCGGAAAGGCGCTCCATGAAAGCGGGATCTCTTTTCGGAAGGGGCTGGTTGGCCCCGATCGAATCCATCTCGCGCTCGGCGTAAATCGCAGGGTCCAGTCGCGTCAGGAGTTCCTCGACGCCGTGAACTCCACGAGTCGTCATATAGTTCATAAGACGCCTCAGGATTCTGTTATGGAGCCCAGGGTCCGTCTCCTTCAGGAGGTCCAGAACGTAACGCCATTCCGGCTTTTCGCTTGGAACGGCGCGCTCTTTAGCGGCCTGGTTCGATCGTTTCGAAGATGGAATGCCAACTGTCTTCTTTTTCAACTGGATGCTCCATTCCCATGTTCCGCCATGAAAAGTTTTGCCTTTGGCGGCGAAAGTGCCAGATCCATCGGGGCCGCCCTTCAGGCCGAAAGGGACCTGCCTGGCCGGGCCGCAACCCTCCGCGCTCATTGAGTATAACCCAAATCCCGCGAGCAAGCAGAAAAAAAGCGGCCCGCCTTTTCAGGCGGGCCGCTTGAGCGCAATGGCAGTAAAATGCCTTTACACCCAGCCGCGCTTCTTGCAAGCTTCGGCGACGCGGCCTATGGCGATCATGTAGGCGGCGTCACGCGTGAAGACCTTCTTCTTGCGCGCCAGATCGGAAACCGCTTTGAAAGCGCTGGTCAGCTTGTCATCCAGCTTCTGAAGCACCTCTTCCCTCGTCCAGAAGTAGTTCATGTTGCACTGCACCTGCTCGAAGTAGGAGCACGTCACCCCTCCGGCGTTGCAGAGGAAGTCGGGAATAAGGAAGATGCCCTTCTTTTTTATCACCACGTCCGCCTCTGGGGTGGTGGGGCCGTTGGCGCCCTCGGCGATGATCTTGACAGAATCCTTGATCCGGCCGACGTTTTCGCCGTTGATCATGTTTTCCTGAGCGGCGGGAACGAGAACGGTGACTTCCTGCTCGATCCACGCATCGCCGGGGAGCTTTTCCCATCCATAGGATTTGGCTTTTGCCTGGTCAATGGTGCCAAATTTGTCCACGGCGGCCATCAACTGGTCGAAACCGATGCCGTTCTTGGACTTGTAGGTGTAAGCTTTCTTGTCCTTCTGGTCCCAGCAGGCAATCGCTACAACCTTGCCGCCGAGCTGGGTGAAGAGGTCAAGCGTGTACTGCGCGACGTTTCCAGACCCCTGGATTGACGCCGTGGCGCCCTTGATTTTGATGCCCAGTTCTTTCATCGCCTCGCGGATGTGGTAGACGACGCCGTAGCCGGTCGCTTCCGTGCGGCCGAGAGAGCCGCCAAGGCCGACCGGCTTGCCGGTAATGAATCCTGGCAGGTGCTCGCCGCGGATCTTTTCAAGTTCGTCCATCATCCAGACCATGTGCTGGCCGTTGGTCATCACGTCCGGGGCCGGAACGTCTTGAAGGGGGCCGACGTTGCGCGCGACCTGGCGCACCCAGCCGCGGCATATTCCCTCCTGCTCGCGATCGGAAAGGTTGTGCGGATCGCAAATGACTCCGCCCTTGCCGCCGCCGAGGGGAATGTCAACGACAGCGCACTTCCAGGTCATCCACGTGGCCAGCGCGCGGACCGTGTCAACCGTCTCCTGGGGATGGAAGCGGATGCCGCCCTTGGCCGGGCCTCGGGCATCATTGTGCTGGACGCGGAATCCCCTGAACACCTTGACTTTGCCGTCATCCATGCGAACCGGGATAGTGAAATGGTACTCCCGCATCGGATTGCGCAACAGTTCCCTGGTGCCCTCGTCCAGGCCGAGCTTCTCGGCCACCGAATCAAACTGAGCCTGCGCCATCTCGAACGGATTGAAGTTTTTCTTCTCCATTACCGCTCTCCTTTATATCCTTGCACCGGAGACCCTCTAGAGGCCGTACCCGAAACGGGCAGGGACTCCCCTGAAGGGCTTGCTCCGAATCTCGCGGTTACCTTTAAGCTGAACCCCCAACTAAGCGAAGCGGGAAGTTCACGTTGCCCGCGGGCTATCCCGCAGGCGACAAAGATATCAAAGGCGCTCTCGGGCTGTCAAGAAGCCAGGCGGCCCCGCCTTAAGATGGGGGATTCCACCCAAGGCCA
>JAEMPZ010000051.1 GCA_022759065.1 Acidobacteriota bacterium
TACCCAATGCGGAAGAACAATGCCTCCCGCCGCGCCTTTCTGGGCTCCGCGGCCAAGTTGGGCGCCGCATTGGGAACCCTGGCGCTTGCCGAGAGCTTTCCATCAATAAGAAAAATCGCCGGGCTTGAGGAGCCGCTGGCTGAGGAGCTCGCGCCGCTGGACCAGTTGATCCGCCAGGCGCCGGTGGCTCGTTACTGGGCGTCGCCCGGGAGCGCCGCGTCATGCGCCATCTGCCATGATGCCCCTTTGACGAACGGCGCAAATGCACACAAACACAAGGCCAACCTGGTTGAGTGCCTGCTCTGCGCCAACCGCTGCGTTATCGCCGAGGGCGAGAGGGGCCGCTGCCAGGCAAGGCTAAACGTGCGCGGCCAGCTTTTGAGCCTCGTATACGGCAGGCCGATCACCGAACACGTTGACCCTATCGAGAAGAAACCTTTTTACCATTTTCTGCCGGGCAGCGAGGCCTACTCTATCGCGACCTCCGGCTGTCCGTTGCGCTGCCGGTTTTGCCAGAACTGGCAGATCTCACAGGCAAGGCCGGAGGATTATTCGGTCCAGTTCACTCCTCCAGGTGCGCTTGTAAAAAGGGCATCAGAGAAGAAAGCCCCGGTCATCGCCTTCACCTACAACGAGCCGACCGTCTTCACGGAATACCTCTGCGACACGGCGAGGGAGGCGCGCAAGGCAGGGCTGCGTTGCGTCCTGGTCTCGTGCGGATTCATGAACGAGGCGCCGCTTTCGGAGATGATAGAGGTCCTTGACGCCATAAAGATTGACCTCAAAGGCTTCTCGCCCGATTTCTACCGGGATGTATCGTCCGCGAGGCTGGAGCCTGTCCTTAGAAGCATCAAGCAGGTGGCAAAATCGGGACGCCACCTGGAAATAGTCAACCTCGTCGTCCCCACGCTCAACGATTCCGAGAAAATGGTGCGGGAACTGGCCAAATGGGTCGCCTCCGAAGCGGGGCCGGACGTCCCCTTGCACTTCACTCGATTCCATCCCGACTTTCAGCTTTTGAATCTTGCGCCAACGCCCGTGGAAACGCTGGAGCGCGCCAGGGATATGGCGATGCGCGAGGGGCTTAAATACGTTTACGTCGGGAACGTCCCAGGCAACCCGGGCAACAACACTTACTGCCCGTCTTGCAAGGCGGCATGCATCGAGCGAAGCGGTTTCTTCGTGACGAAGGTAAGGATGAAGGACGGGAAGTGCGCCGCCTGCGGCTACCCGATAGCGGGGGTTTGGAAGTAAGCGCTTCTTGGGAGGCTGAGATGTGCTGCAAATGGGTTCTTGCTTTGGCGCTGTTGGCTTTCCTGGGATTTTCCGGCAAGAGCTTGTCGCTGGAAACCGGCCAAACGGCCATCCGCGAGCCCGTGGTCGCCGGAAAGTTCTATCCATTGGAGGCGGGCAAGCTGGAGGGCGCCGTAAAAGGCTTTCTAGAAGACGCCGTCCCCGCGAGGGGAGAAAAGCCAATAGCGGTGGTCGTTCCTCACGCTGGGTACATCTTCTCCGGCCAGATCGCCGCCGACGCTTACAAGCAGGCCATGGGCAACGGCTGGGACGTCGTCGTGGTCCTCGGCACGAACCACACCCTCGCCGGTTTTGAAGGCATCCACGTTTATCAAGGCGCCGGATTCAAGACGCCGCTCGGCGTAATTCAGTGCGACCAGGCGCTCGCGAAGGCCCTTCTTGAAACTGCCCCTGGCGCGGCGTCGAGACCGGAGATCGAAATGAAGGAACACTCGGTCGAGGTACAGGTTCCATTCATTCAGGCCGCCTTTCCAAAGGCGAAGCTCCTGGCGGCGGTGGTCGCGACGGAGGACCCAACGCTGCTTGGCCGCTTCGGCCAAGCGCTCGCGAAGCTCCTGGCGGGGCGCAAGGCCCTCATAGTCGCCTCTTCTGACCTCTCTCACTACCCGTCGCGGGAAGACGCGCCCGCGGTTGACAGAAAGACTCTTCGAGCGATCGCCTCGATGGACCCGGCCTCTTTGACCGCCACCGTCGCGAGCTCGATGGAATCAAGGACGCCAAACCTCGGGACGTGCGCCTGCGGCGAAGGCGCGATCATCGCGGCGATGGCAGCGGCCAAAGCTCTCGGGGCGACGCACGGAGCCGTCTTGAGCTATGCCAACTCCGGCGACACGACTGTGGGAGAACCTGGCCGAGTCGTCGGTTATGGAGCGGTGGCGTTTTTCTCGGGCCCAGGAGCCACTGACGCCAGCGCCATCGAGCCGATGCCGCCCGCGCCCCAAAGCGCCCCTCTCACGGATGGCGACAAGGCTTACCTCCTTTCGCTCGCCCGCAAGACCCTCTCCCGTTACCTTTTGACAGAAACGGTCCCCCTGCCTCGCGCCGTCACGCCAGGCCTTCGCCAGCGCCGAGGCGCGTTCGTCACCTGGACGGAGCACGGAGAGCTTCGCGGCTGCATCGGCAGAATGGTGGCCGACGAGCCGCTCGCCTTGACGATATCGCGCATGGCGCTGGAAGCAGGGCTGAACGACCCGCGCTTTGCGCCGGTCAAAAGCTCCGAGCTTCCTCTTCTCAAAGCCGAAATTTCGGTGCTGACGCCGTTCGCTCCGATTGCCAGCCCGAGCCAGATACGCATAGGCGTTGACGGCGTCCTCTTGCAGAAAGGCGGGGCGAGCGCGGTCTTTTTGCCACAGGTCGCGCCGGAGCAGGGCTGGGGACGAGAGGAGCTTTTGAACAATCTCTGCCGCAAAGCGGGGCTCTCCGGTGACTGCTGGCAAAGCGGCGCCAAGCTTTCCACTTTCCAGGCGATCGTCTTCTCGGAGGAGAAAGAACGCTGAGAGCGCTGAACCGCGCTGGCATCTGGCTTTTCGCCACGGGCTTCGTGACGCTCCTGGGACAGGTCGTTCTCCTGCGCGAGCTATGCGTGGCCTGCTACGGAAGCGAACTGGCCTATCTGCTCGGCTTGGGCGCGGTCATGACAGGAACCGCGCTCGGAGCGCTCGCCGGCCAGAGATGGCCCGCTTCTTCTCAAGAACAGCCGCGATTCCTCCTGCTCTTTCTCGCTATCCTTTTGCCGGCATCGGCCGTCGTCGCGCGATTGCTGACCGTGCTCTTTCACGGCACGCCCGGCGCCTTCCTCCCTTTCCCCGAACAGTTGGCGGGAGCTTTTTTCGCGATGTCGCCGGCGGGGTTCGTGGGCGGCCTGCTATTCCAACGCTGCGCGGCGATTTCGGCCGGCGAAAAAACCTCGCTGGCGCGCGCTTACGCCATCGAAAGTCTGGGAAGCATGGCCGGAGGCGCGGCGTCGGCGCTCTTGCTGGCCTTTGGCGTCTCAAATTTCTCGGCGGGTTTGCTCTGCGGCGCGGCCTCATTGCCGGTTGCCCTTTTGCCGCGAAATGGTAACCGGCGGAGGTGGCTTTGGGTCTTTGCAGCACCGGCAATTGTTATTCTTGCCGCGTCTTTCGCCTTCGCGGGCAAAATTGACAGGGGGCTAAACGGCCTCACTCATCCAGGCGTTGTCCTTCAGAAGGACACTCCCTACGGCAGGCTTCTGGTAACGCGCTCCGAGGGCCAGATGGCCGTTTTTTTGAACGGGGCGCTCGCGTACGAGAGCCAGGGGACGAGCGCCGAGGAGTTCGTCCATCCGGCGACATTGGAAGTCGCTTGTCCTGATGCAGTCCTTATCATGGGCGGGGCCACCTCCGGGCTGGCCGCCGAAGTCCTGCGCCACCACCCCAAAAGAGTCGTTGACGTCGAGCTTGACGCGGCGCTTGTAGATGGCATTTCGCCGTTTCTTCCGCCGGAGTCGCGCGAAGCGCTGGCGGACAAGCGCGTCAAAGTGGAGATTGCGGATCCCAGGCGCTACCTTGAAAACAACGGCCAATGGGATCTCATCCTTTGCGCAATGCCGGGGCCGGACTCATTGGGCGCCAACCGCTTTTACACCCGCGAGTTTTTCGAGCGGTGCAAAAACCGGCTTTTGCCTGGAGGCGTTTTGGCCTTCCGGCTCCAAAGCGCCGAAAACCTCTGGACGCCTTTGATGCTTCAGCGGGCGGCGAGCATCCACGGGGCTCTCTCTTCGGTGTTCGCGGACACGCTCGTTCTTCCAGGCACGACCAACCTCTATATGGCTTCAATGTCCAGGCTGGCGAGGGAGCCGGAGCTTCTTGCCGCGCGATATCAAGAGCGCGGAATCGAGGCGCGGCTCGTGACGCCCCAGTACATTCGCTACCTGCTGACCAACGACAGGACGGCGGAGGTGGCCTCTTTGCTTGCTTCAACAAAAGCCGAGGCGAACAGCGACGCGCGGCCGGTCTGCTACCCGCTGGCGCTCCTTCTCCACCTGTCGCGGCTTTTCCCTCGCCTTGGAACGATCGCGCTTCCGCGTCCAGAAACCTTCTCGCCGTGGCTCTGGGGCGCGGCCATCATCGCCACCGCCATGATTTTTATCACGCGCAAAAACAAGCGCGCGAGCGCGCTCATTCTAGCGGCAGCCGCCGGCTTTTCGGGAATGGTCCTTGAAACGGGGCTGCTTCTGGCTTACCAATCCAGCCGCGGCGCGCTGTTTCAAGAGATCGGCCTTCTGTTGACGCTCTTCATGGCCGGGCTTTCCGCCGGCGCGGCGGCGGCCGGCCGTTTCGCCCCTCGCCAGGCGTGGTTCAATTGGGCCGCTTCATTGGCTCTCGCGTCCACGGCCGCGCTCGCGGCCATCTGCGTGCGCTCGGGAGTGGCGTGGAACATATTCTCGGCCGGCGCGCTGATTCTTTGCGCGGGCTTCTCGTCCGGATGCCTTTTCGGCGTGGCGGCTTTCATGCGCGAAAAGGCCGGCGGCGCCATTTACGGCGCAGACCTCATCGGAGGCGTAATCGGCGCCATAGGCGGCGGCGCGATCATGCTCCCCTTCTTCGGCCTCGCCCCAAGCGCCCTCTTCGTCGCCGCAATCGCCCTCGCCTCCACGGCCCCGCGAATGAAGTGAATTCACCACAAAAGAATTTGGGGAGAAGAGCACGCTTGACCTCTCCTGCATACAAAACCATAATTCATCATGCACGGCGAAGCGTCAAGGCACGTGGAGGCCAGCCGGTGCTTGAAGTGGCCGCAAAGGGCAAGATGCAACCGCATTTGTTTGTTGCTCGCTTCTCTTTTGAATGCAGCTAACTTGAGTTGGTGTCTCGTATGCCGAAGACAGGGCCATTTGAAGAACATAGCGACAGATACGACGAGTGGTTCGAAAGAAACCGCGATGTCTATCATGCTGAATTGGAGGCGATTCGCCAACTAATTCCCTCTCCTAACGCCAAAGGCCTGGAAGTGGGCGTCGGCTCAGGCAAGTTCGCTGTGCCCTTGGGGATAAAGATCGGCGTGGAACCGTCGGAGAGGATGGCAGCAAAAGCCGAAAAATGCGGAATCCTGGTTTTTCGAGATGTAGCGGAAAATTTGCCGTTCTCCGATTGCGAGTTTGACTTTGTGCTGATGGTGACGACCATCTGCTTTGTTGATGACATCCTCAAATCCTTCAGGGAGGCGTCCCGAGTGTTGAAGCCGCGCGGATGTATCATTGTGGGATTCGTGGATAAAGAAAGCGAATTGGGCAGAAAATATATTGACAGGCGAAATAAAAGCGTCTTCTACAAAGAGGCTACCTTCTTCTCCGTAGCGGAAGTATGCAAGCATCTCACCGATGCTGGTTTTGGTAATATGACATTCAAGCAGACGCTGATTCCAGGAGAGAAGAAAGAAACGATTCAGGATGGCTTTGGCAAAGGCGGGTTCGTAGTAGCCAAAGCCGTAAAGAACGCCTGATACCAAATTGCCGCCAAAAGATCACAATATCACTCCTTCCCGCGCCGTCTGATTCCGGTCTCCCGCTGGTCGCCGGAATGACGGCATTTG
>JAEMPZ010000219.1 GCA_022759065.1 Acidobacteriota bacterium
TGTTCGTGCCTTCTCGCGCGGCCCCTTCGAGAACAGACAGCAGCTTGCGAACCCGGCTGTTGTCCCTTTGAGCCTTCACCGCCTTCAGTCTCTGGACTTGCTCCTTTTCGAGAGCCGGGTCAACCTTGAGCACGGGGACTGTCCCGCCGCCGTTTTCGCTGAAACGGTTGACGCCGACGATGACGCGCTCTCCCTTCTCGATGGCTTGTTGATATTTGTAGGCGGCATCCTGGATCTGTTCCTGGACCCAGCCGTTTTCAATGGCCTGGATCATGCCGCCGCGTTTCTCGACCTCGGCCATTATCTCAAGGGCGCGCTTCTCCAGCTCGTCCGTCATCGCCTCGACGGCGTAGGAGCCGCCAAGCGGGTCTATGGTGTCGCAAACGCCGCTCTCGAAGGCGATCACCTGTTGCGTGCGGAGGGCCAGCGTCGCGCTCTCTTGAGTGGGCAGGCCGAGCGCCTCGTCTCGCGAGTTGGTGTGAAGCGACTGAGTTCCGCCGAGCACGGCGGCAAGCGCCTGAAGCGTCACGCGGACGACGTTGACCTCCGGCTGCTGGGCCGTGAGCGACGAACCGGCCGTCTGCGTGTGGAAGCGCAACATGCATGCTTTGGGGTTGGCCGCGCCGAAGCGCTCCTTCATTATCCTGGACCACAGCCGCCTCGCCGCCCTGAACTTCGCCACCTCTTCCAAAAAGTTGTTGTGGGCGTTGAAGAAGAAAGAGAGCCTCTCGCCGAATACGTTCACGTCCAGGCCGGCCTTAACCGCGGCCTCCACGTAAGTGACGCCGTCTTGCAGCGTGAAGGCGATCTCCTGCGCCGCGGTGCTTCCGGCCTCGCGAATGTGGTAACCGGAAATCGAAATGGTGTTGAACTTCGGCAAGTTGGCCGCGGCGTGCTCGAAGACGTCGGTGATGATCTTGAGCGACGGGCGCGGCGGAAAGACGTAGGTTCCACGGGCGACATACTCTTTGAGGATGTCGTTCTGAATCGTGCCCGAAAGCTTCTCCTGAGCCACGCCCTGCTTTTCCGCGACGGCCACATAGAGCGCCAGCAGGATAAAGGCGGTGGCGTTAATGGTCATCGAGGTGGAGACCTTGTCGAGCGGGATGTTCCTGAAAAGCGTTTCCATGTCGTCCAAAGTGTCAATCGCGACGCCGACCTTCCCAACTTCGCCCTCGGCCAGAGGGTCGTCCGAATCGAGGCCCATCTGCGTTGGAAGGTCGAAGGCTACGGATAGCCCCGTCTGGCCCTGTTCCAGAAGATAGCGGTAACGGGCGTTTGACTCCTCGGCCGTCCCAAAGCCCGCGTACTGGCGCATCGTCCACGGCCTTCCGCGGTACATTGACGGTTGGACGCCCCGCGTGAAGGGAGCCTCGCCCGGCACCCCCAGCTTGTCAGCGTAATCGAATCCTTCCAGGTCCAACGGCGTATAGAGCGGCGAAACGGCGTAGCCCGAATCCGACTGAACATCCGCCCGCCCGCCCTTGCGGAACTGTTCCTTTAACCTCGCGCGATAACGTTCAACCAGCGCCTCGATGGCCTTTTGAGAATTGTTTGAACCCATGCAAGCTCCTAAAAAAGTAACCAGCGCCTCCACCGATGTTTCAAGTATAGCGCAATTATGATAGCTTATTAAGCGCCGTGGGATGGGCGTGGAGATTCCTTCGCAATTCGACCTTGATTTGGGCCTTAGCAGCAACGGCCATCCTGACGCCCGTTTCGCCGCGCGGAGCTGGGCAGCCGCTTCTTCCATCCCAATACACTCACAAGGCCTGGACTTCCAGCCAGGGCCTGCCCCAAAATTCCGTTCAGGACATGGCTCAAACGCCGGACGGATACCTCTGGATCGGCACGCAGGACGGGTTGGCACGGTTCGATGGCGCCTCTTTTACTGTCTTTGACCACTCGAACACGGCGGCGTTCCAGTCAAACAATATAACCGCGCTCGAAAACGACGGCGCCGGCGGGCTGTGGATAGGCACCGAGGGCAGCGGGCTCATTCACCTTTCCGGCGGAATATTCACGCGCGTTGAGCCACCTACCGGGATGACCATTGACAACATTCGCGCGCTTTATCGAGACAAAAGTGGCTCATTGTGGATTTGCCCGGCCCAGGAGAACCAACTGGCGTGCGTTCTTGCTGATCCCGGAAATCCATCAGCGTTGAGGATGCGAATGGTAGTCGCCACGAGCGGATCTCCCACGGCCGTGTGCGAGGATAAGGGTGGCACGATATGGTACGGGACTCACGCGGGAGGACTCTACAGCATCGAGGGAAACAAGCCGAGGCCATTCGCCTCGTTCCCCGGCTCTTTCAGACATAGGATTTATTCCATTCTCTGCGATCACGCCGGAGCCATTTGGATCGGCACTGAAGGAGAAGGGCTGCTCTGTCTCGACCATGGGGCGCTAAAAAAGTTCGGCGCGCGAGAAGGCCTGCCCGAATCGAACATCTACTGCCTGTTGGAAGACCACCGAGGCTCCATGTGGGCCGGTTCGTACGGTGGCGGGCTTTACCAAATGGAGGGCGACCACTTCAGCCGGCACTACAAATCAAACGGCCTAACCAACGACGTTATCGTTTCGCTCTTCGAGGATGCCGAGCAAAATATTTGGGCCGGCACCAACGGCGGCGGCCTTAATCAGCTCCGCCAGGGGCTGTTCATCCCTTATGGCTTGCCAGAAGGCCTCTCCGAAGAGATGGTTGCCTGCGTCCTGGAAACAAGAGACGGCGCTATATGGGCGGGCACGTATGGCGGCGGCCTGAATTGCTTCAAAAATGGCCATTGGTCGGCGTTCACAACCCGTGACGGCCTTTGCGATAATACGGTTTACGCGCTGGCGGAAGGGCTTTCAGGAGAGCTATGGATCGGGACCGGCCATGGAGCGTGCCGCTTAAGCAATGGCCGGTTCACGGTAGTTACCGACAGCCAGGGCCTGCCCAGTAATATGATCTACGCGATAGCCTGCGCTCCAGACGGCGCCGTTTGGTTCGCCACGGGGCGGGGGGCCGCTTCATACCGAAATGGCCTGGTTACGAAATACACGGAGCAGAATGGCCTGCTGTCCCATACAGTGGTAAGCCTGCATGTTACAAAGGATGGCCGCGTTTTGGCTGGCACCTACCTTGGCCTCCACCTCTTGCGTGACGGGCGGGCCGAGCCCGTGGCGACGATTGGCTCCGACCATCCCGAGGTGTTCGCTATTCACGAAACGAATGACGGCTCCTTGTGGCTCGCGACGTACGGCCAGGGGCTTCTCCGCTACAAGGACGGCTTGTGGGCGAAGGTGGACAGCACCAAGGGGCTTTTCAACGACTACATTTACCAGGTGTTGGAGGATGGCTCGGGAAACTTCTGGATGACGTGCAACAAGGGAATCTTCTGCGCTTCGCGGGAAGAGCTTGAACGCGCCGCCGCCGGGGGACCACCGGTTCACTGCCGCATCTTCGGGAAGGACGACGGGCTCAGAAGCCCTGAATGCAACGGCGGGACGCAGCCGGCGGGTTGCGTCGCCAAAGACGGCCGCATCTGGTTCCCAACCATAAAGGGCCTGGCCGTGCTGGACCCCGCCGGTTTCAAGCCGGAGCCCGCGCCAGCAGTCGTTTTCGAACAGCTCTCCTACGACAGGAAGCCTGTGGTTCTATCCCCATCAGTTAAACTGCCTCCCGGGCGCGGCGACCTTGAAATCCACTTCACGGCTCCCTCTTTCACCGCCCCCATGAAGCAAGCTTTCAAGTTCAGGCTGAACGGTTATGATTCGGACTGGATTGAAACCAGCGACCGCCGGACCGCCTACTACACCAACATTCCGCCGGGCTCGTACACCTTCGAAGTCCTCGCGGCCTCGAAGGACGGCGTCTGGAGCACCAGGCCCGCGGCGCTTTCCATAATCATCGCGCCCCATTTCTACCAAACCACGGCCTTCTACGTTTTCTGCTTTGCCTTGGTGGCTCTGGCGGCGTGGGGCGCGTATCTTTTCAGGGTGCGCCAGCTCAAGGCCCGGCAGCGAGAATTGGAAGCCCTCGTAGGCCTGCGCACCGCCGACTTGCAGCGCGCCCTGGCTACGGTGCAGCAACAGGGGCGCGAACTCGAGTCCTTCAACAAGGAGCTTGAGCAGAAGGTCAGGGAACAGCTCGAAACCATACTTCGTAGCAAGAGGCTGACGAAATACTTCCCTCGAAAGCTGGTTGACTCGATCCTTGGCTCCTCTCGGGACGCAGAGCTTCGCACCGAGCGGCGGCTTATAACGATCTTCTTCACCGACATGGCCGGTTTTACTGCATTGACCGAAGTAGTGGAGCCCGACCGGTTGACTTCGATTATCAACGGCTACCTCACGGAGATGGCTTCCATCATAGAAAAACACGGAGCTACTCTTGCCCGCTTCATGGGGGACGGAATACTTGGCTTTTTCGGGACGCCCGACGAAATGGCCGGCGAGGCGCAGGCCGAGAACGCCGTAAGGATGGCCATCGCGATGCAGGCAAAGATGAGCGAGCTGAGATCGCTGTGGCGCGCCGAAGGGCTCGAGCAGAAGCTTGAGTTGCGCATTGGGATACACCAGGATATCGTGGCGGTCGGCAACTTCGGTTCGCCCGATCACATGGAGTACACGGCGCTGGGGCGCGGGATCAATTTGGCCAAGCGCCTGGAGACGGCCTGTCCGCCGGGCAAGATATTGGTATCCGCGGCCATCCATGACACAACCCGCCTCCTTTTCTCTTACGGCCAGCCCGAGATGATGCAGTTCAAGGGCTTCGCCGCCCCCCTGCCGGTATATACGCTGGAGCCGGAGAGACAATGATTGGTGACTGGCGATTGGCGACGGGAGAAGGGCCGCGGCCTCGGCTGAACATTGCAATGACCGGCGCATCCGGCTTGATAGGCTCGGCGCTGTCCCACCTTCTAAGCTCATGCGGCCACGACGTGAGACCGATGGTGCGAAGGGAGGCGAACTTCCAGAACGGCGAACTCCACTGGGACCCGGCCCAACGGTTCGACACGAGGCCCCTTGAAGGATTGGACGCGCTCGTGCACCTTGCGGGGGAAAGCATCTCCACCTCCCGCTGGACAAAGGATTTCAAAGAACGAATCAGACACAGCCGCGTCGCCGGCACGAGGGCCATAGCCGAGGCGCTTGCCTAGCTTGAAAGGCCGCCCAAAGCTTTGATTTGCGCGTCGGCGGTCGGCTTTTACGGCAACCGGGGGGATGAAGAGATCACCGAATCATCCGCTCGGGGCAAAGGATTCCTCGCGGACGTTTGCAGCGCGTGGGAAGAGGCTGCCGAACCGGCCCGGCGCAAAGGGATCCGCGTCGTCCACCTGCGCCTTGGCGTCGTGCTTGCCGCCAAGGGAGGAGCCCTTCCGAGAATGGTCGCGCCCTTTCGCTTCGGCCTCGGAGGGCCTGTCGGAAACGGCCGCCAATGGATGAGCTGGATATCGCTCAAAGACGCGGCAGGCGCTTTTCACGCGACATTGATGGATGAAAGGCTTGAAGGCGCCGTCAACGCCGTCGCGCCAAATCCCGTCACAAACAGAAACTTCACCAAAGCCTTGGCGAAACTCCTGTGCCGCCCGGCTTTTGTCCCATTGCCCGCCTTTGCCGTCAAGCTAGCTCTTGGCGAAATGGGGCGCGCCCTTCTGCTTGACTCCTGCCGCGCCGTGCCAACGCGCCTTCTGGAAACCAACTTTCGGTTCCTTGCGCCAACCATCGAGGAAGCCCTGAGCGCCGAACTTGCGCCCTCCAAGGGAATGCGCGATGAAAGAGCAAGGACGACCGACCACGCATGACCGCAAACGAACGCGCGATCTAACACGCGGGAAAGAAGGATTCACCACCAAGGC
>JAEMPZ010000153.1 GCA_022759065.1 Acidobacteriota bacterium
CGAGGCTTCTTGCGGCCCTGCCATCTGACGCCACTATCGTAGTAGCCTCCGATCACGGCGAGGCGCTTGGCGACCACGGCGAGGAGACCCACGGGATTCTTCTCTACCAGCCGACTATTCACGCGGTGCTCCTTTTTGCCGGGCCCAAGGTGCGCTCCGAAAAGGACGCCCGCCCCTGCTCGCTGGCGGACCTCGCTCCAACGCTCGCATCGCTTGTAGGAGTGGGGCCTTTCAAGGAATGCGACGGAATGGACCTCCTCGCCAAAAACTACCCGGCAACCCGTCAATTCCCTCTGGAAACGATGCTTCCTTTCGATGTCTACCGCTGGCTGCCGCTATTTGGCTTGACCGATGGCCGGTATAAGTGGGTGCGGGGGGCGACCGACAGGCTCTATGATTTGCAAAGCGACCCCGGAGAAACAAAGGATTTGGCTTTCGCTCCGCCGAAGGAGTCGCTGGCGCTTCGCGCCGCGTTGCGAAGTTTTCAACCCACGGGGGTCCCCGACGCAGTGGACCCGGGATTGCGCGGCCTTGGTTACGCGCCGGTGCCGGGGGAAGCGGCCATCGCTCGCGCGCTGCCCGATCCAGAAAACCGTTTGGACGTAATGGCGCTTTTAAGGCGCGCCCAGTCGCTTCGAACGGGGGGAGAGCTTCAAAAGGCGGCTGAGCTTTACGGCGAGGCCGTTCGAAAAGACGAGGGGAATCCCTCCGCCCGGTTTGACCTCGGCGAAACGCAAAGGCGCATGGGCGAATACGATAAGGCTTTAAAGACGCTTGACGAGGCGCTCGCTCTGGCGCCCAAAATGGCGGCAGCCTGGACCTCAAAGGGGCTCGCGATGGTTTCGCTTGGCAAAGCCGACGAGGCCGCCCCCTGCTTTCGAAAGGCGCTCTCGCTTGAGCCGCGGTCGGTTGAAGCGATCAATGCCCTTTCGGCCTACCTGCTTGACAAAAACCAGCCGGCCGAAGCGTTGCCGCTCATCGAACGCGCCGTAGGCGCTGGGGTTGCGAACACAAGGACTTACCTTTTGAGAGGCCGAGTGCGACTCGTTCAGGGGAAAGACGACGAAGCCAAGAGGGATTTCACAAGCGCCATGATGAGCAGCCCTGATCCGGCCGCTACGCTTAATGAAGAGGCCGACATTTATATGATTCTTCGGAAGTTCTCCGAAGGCGTGACGCTTTATCAGGAAGGGATGGCGCGCTTCCCAAACTACGCGCCCAACTACCTTACGCTGGCCAGTTATTTTGTCCAGGCCGACGCGCCGGAGCGGGCGCTTCCTTTATACCGGAAGGCGCTTCAGTGCGACCTTGACCAGAAGACGAGGAAGCAGGTCGAGGAGATCGTCCAGGAGATTGCCCCTGAAGGCGTGCCAAAAAGCGAAGGGCAGTGACGAGGTATCGGGGCCACGGCGTGACGGACAGTGGTCTAGCCTTGTTTTGATTCGAGCTTTAGCGAGCGCCAGCCAGATCGGGGGCCGGCGTTCTGTTCTGCTGGCCATTGCTTCGTGGCCAGGCACACTGACACATAATGGCACAGAAACAACGCTTTTAAAATCAATGTATTAACTGAAATAGTGGGTTAAATGCCCCGGCATTATTTGATTGTATGCCAATAAGGATAATTGGCCATACATAATTACGCCCGTGCGGGAGTGTTGCGCATTGAATTGGGCGCAGTAGCTACGAAAGTTTCACGTGAGGAAATGAAAAGGAGGTTATGCATGGGAAAGAGAGCATGGATTTTGCTGGCCGCGGCGGCCGCTTTTGCAAGCCTTGCCGTGCCCAGGACGGCATTGGCGGAAGAGCCGTCCGGGATGGTCGGCACGCAGACGTGCGCGACCTGCCATGAGGACACGGCTAAGGCGTTCGCCGCCACGCCGCACGCCCAGAGTGCCCTGGGCTGCGAAGGCTGCCACGGGCCGGGCCAGGCACACGTGGACGGCGGCGGGGACAAGACGAAGATTCGCAACTTCAAAACGCTTGCCCCGTCAGAATCTTCAGCGGTCTGCCTCACGTGCCACAACAAGGGCATGCAGTCTCAGTGGGTCGGTTCCACGCACGACAGCCGCAAACTGGCCTGCGTGACCTGCCACAATCCGCACCCGAAGGGCGTTGTACCCAAGGCGCTACTCGTTAAGCCCGAGTTTGAACTTTGCACGACCTGCCATCTTCAGCGCAAAGCCCAGCTTTTCCGCTCTGGCCACATGCCGATGAGAGAAGGCAAAGTTACCTGCACTTCATGCCACAATCCTCATGGCTCAACCGGACCAGGGATGCTTCTCCAAAATTCGGTCAACGAGAATTGTTATGCTTGCCACGCAGAAAAGCGCGGCCCGTTCGTTTGGGAGCACGCACCCGTGCGGGAGAACTGCTTGACATGTCACGATCCGCACGGTTCGATCCAGGACAATCTTC
This sequence comes from Acidobacteriota bacterium, assembly GCA_022759065.1. GTDB lineage: Bacteria > Acidobacteriota > UBA4820 > UBA4820 > DSQY01 > JAEMPZ01. Next base: position 2,416 of record JAEMPZ010000153.1, read on the forward strand.
TCAAAGTGAAGCCGCCGATATTGTGCCAACAGTGCCACACGGCAACTCGCCATCCCAGCCAGGTGCACGTCTCGGCTGACCGTTTCGCTTTCAACCACGCTTGCTTGAACTGCCACCCGATGATTCACGGGTCCAACCACCCATCCGGCATGCGGTTTGAACGGTAAGGGAGGTATACGCTATGAACGTGACCAGAATGCTTAAATGTCTCGTCCTGGGCGCAGCGGTGGCCTCCCTGGCCTCTGTGGCCGCGCTGGCTCAGGATGCAACCACGAGCGCCGAAGTCCAGGCCGGCGGCCAGACTGTCACCGGAACCCACGACTCGTCAAAGTTTCAGCAGTACGAGGAGATCCCAAACGGCCTCATCCTATTCGGGACCGCTTTCACTTGGGACTCCCCATCTGGCTACGCCATGAATTTCAAAGGAGAAAACTTCGGATACGACGACCAGTGGGCAAGCTTCTTCTGGGGAAAGAAAGGCCAGTGGAAGCTTTCTGTTGACTGGTCTCAGAATCCGCGTTGGTTTTCCAACACCGCAACGACGCTTTATGCCGAGACGCAGCCGGGCGTCTTTATCCTGCCGACGGCGGTTAGCGTCGGCCTTCAGGGCGGCGCCGATATTCGCAACTACTTGAACGGCTCACAGCCAGTTGAGTTGCGCTACGTGCGCAAGACGGGGAAAATCTCCTTCGTCTACACCGGCATCGAGCACTGGATTTTCAATGCTTCCTACCAGAACGAACAGCGTTCCGGGACGGAGCCACTTACTCTCGGCTCCTATTTCTCGGTCGGCAACAATACCGTTGAGATCGCCGCGCCGGTGGATTACCGCACGAACACATTCAACGGTTCAGCCGAGTATGGCGATGGCAAGTGGTTCTTCTCGGGCGGTTTCGACTATAGCAAGTTTACCAATGGCGTCTCCTCGGTGCTGGTTGACAACCCGGCGCGCTATCTCGACAGCACTGGGGCTGGCTCCGATTTCTGGCGGGCGTCTCTTCCGCCGGACAATAAGGCGTACAACTTCAGCCTGGCCGGAGGAGTCAACCTGCCCTACCACCATAGAATCACCGCGAACATTTCGTGGGGAAGAATGACCCAGGACGCCGGCTTTCTGCCTTACACGGCCAATTCAGCCATAAACGCGCTGGCCACATTCAACCCGATTCTGCCAGTGGCAAGTTTTGATGGCAGGTTCGACACCTTCTTGGGCGCGTTCAAGGTGACGGGCGAGCCTATTCAGTGGTTTGGCTACAGCGTTTCGTACCGAGCCTATGAAATGGACAACAAGTCTCCCCAAATTGATTTTCCTAACTATGTTGCTGGGGACAGCGTCGCCGAGCTTGGTGGGCCGTATACCAATGACCTTATAGGCTACAAGAAGACCACGTGGGGCGGCGAGATCCATTTCGACCCGGTCAAGCAGGTGCGCTTCGGAGTTGAATACACTCACGATAAAATTGACCACCAATTCAGGGAATATGAGGACAACACCGTCAAGACCTGGAAAGGGACGCTGGACCTGAACTTTGCGACGTGGGTCTCGTTCCGAGCCTCCTATTCCGATATTACAAACGATCCAGGCGCGACGAACGAGGACGCGGCGCTAAATGACTTTTCGTCCCAATATGACATTTGGCGGCGCGACACCACGCAGTACAACGCGCTTTTGACGTTGACGCCAACTTCCGACCTGGCCGTTTCCCTTTCCACCCAATACTCTAAGGACAAGTACCCTGATTCGATCTTCGGGCGCACCGGTTGCAAGTACGACAACTACGGCGTGGACATCAGCTACGCCCTAGGGGAAAAGTTCTCGGTGTACGGCTCTTACATGTACGAAAAGTACAACTACGACATGGCCAGCGAATACCGAACGACCGTCCCAGGTAATCCGCTCGACAACTGGTGGAACAACAGCGAGGATAAGGTTGACACTTACACCTTTGGCGTCATTATCAAGCCGCTCGCGAACAAGTGCGAAATAACTTCGGACTTCACTTACTCCAAAGGCACGAGCGCCTCAGGCTTCACCTACGTCCCGGGCGGCGCGTACCAGGGCGACGGATATTTCCCCAACGCCGCTGGCAAGCAGTACTTCGGCTACCCCGATGTCTTCAACAAGCTGACCATTTGGAAAACCAAGTTCCAGTGGCACTTTAACAAGAACCTCTCCGCCGCGGTTCAATACTGGTGGCAGAAGTATGAAGCAGCGAACTGGGCCACGGATGTCATGCAGCCTTACATGGCATGGCTTGATCCCACCGCAAATAAGTCGCTGTACCTTTCAGCTACGGTTCCAGACTATAACGCCAACATTTTCCGCGCCTTCGTCTCTTATAAGTTTTAGGCGCGCGCGAAGGAATAATCCGCAGGGGGGCTTCGGCCCCCCTAATTTTTTCCCCACCGAAAAAAACCGGCGACCGCGGTACCACAATCCAAAATCGAGCATTCAAAATTCAAACCTTTTTTTACGGCAACTTGGTTCAGCCCGGTTCTTTTTTCCCCTCGGCAACAACGTCTGTGGGCCCTCCCGCGCCACCATCATCTGGAAAAGGCGAAGGCTCGGCGGGGGAAATTTCAAGCTCGCCTGGCTCTTCGGTTTTCTTCTGAAGCCGCTTTTGGCGCTTCTCCTCCTGCTTCTGAAGGCGTTTCAGCTCCTTTTGCCGCTTGTTGCCGCGGTAGGCTCCTGGATGGACCATGGCTGCTCCTCTGTGAAAATCCGCGACTCAAAGTTCCCGCCTTTACGGGGGAAGGTGCTTCGCCGACACCGGTAGTTTACAACAAAAAGCCCAGGGAGTCTCAACGGGCGCAAAAAAAAGGGGCCGTTAGGCCCCTTTCTTAAAGCGATCGCCGTAAAGCGGCGGTCAGTCCTTGACCACGCGGACCTGCTCCGCCTGGGGGCCTTTGGCGCCCTGGGTAACCTCGAGGGTGACCTTCTGGCCCTCGGAGAGGGTCTTGAAGCCAGTGCCCTCAATGTTGCTGTGATGGACGAAAGCGTCTTTGCCGCCCTCGACCGTGATGAAACCGTAACCCTTCTTCTCGTCGAACCACTTTACAATACCGTTTACCACTTGACACTCCTTGTTCGTCACTCCACTTCAACAAACCATTTGTTGAGGTGTGCAGTCAGATGGTACCAGAAAAAAACCCCCTTGTCAAGTGGGCGGCCCCGTCCCAAATTCCGCGATGGAAGTGGGAGTACCTCCGGCGACGGTTGTGCTACACCGAAAGAAAAGAAGTTATTGATTAAGAGGGAGGGCCATTCCCTCCCCCTCCGCTGGCAAAGCCAGACGGAGGGACCCCCACCCTTGGGTGCCCTCTTCGCCTTCGGCTCGATGGCTCCCCAATCCCTTATTAGGTGAAAGAGCATTTGGGCTAAACAAC
>JAEMPZ010000044.1 GCA_022759065.1 Acidobacteriota bacterium
TGTTGAATTGTTGTACGATCTTTCCTTAATCAAGGAAGTACCACAATTTAAAATTCAAAATTCAAAATTTAACATTCACCATTGCCTTCTCCCCCGCCTCCGATTTCCCTGGCCCACTTGCCCATTGGGCGCTTTTGCCTTAGCATCTCCTCTGTGGAGGTCATGGTGTTAGAACAGATACGTGAAAAGGGTGATGTTTTGGCGATAGGGCTCATGTCCGGAACCTCAGCGGATGGGATTGACGTGGCCCTGGTAAAGGTTCACGGGGCGGGCCTGGACACTCAACTCGAGCTTCAGGCTTTCGACGTGCTGCGCTTTTCGCCCGCGGTGCGCCAGCGCCTCCTTACGGCCATGGGCCCTAAAGGCGCCGGCAATATGGAGTTCTGCCTCCTTTCCTCGTACCTCGGCGAACTCTTCGCCCACGCCTGCCACCACATAGTCAAGAAAGCCAATGTCGCGATGGAGGACGTTGACATCATTGGCCTTCACGGACAAACGCTATACCACCACCCGAAACGGGAGAACATGCCTGGGTTCGCCGTCACCGGCACGATCCAGGCCGGATCGGCCGCTGTCGTCGCGGAGCGGACGGGCCGCCTCGTGGTTTCCGATTTTCGGTCGCGCGACATGGCCGCCGGCGGCCAGGGCGCCCCGCTGGTACCTTACTTGGATTATATCCTCTACCGCCACCGCTCGCGCGGGCGCGTGGCCGTCAACATCGGAGGGATAGCCAATGTTACGGCGATTCCGGCGGACAGCGAGCTTGATGCCATCATGGCTTTCGACACGGGGCCAGGCAACTGCCTGATTGACATGGCCGTATCGCGCTTGACAAACGGGACGCTGGCTTATGACGCCGGGGGAAAGATGGCGCTCGCCGGGAAAGTCAACCCGCCCCTTCTGGACGCTCTCTTGAAACACCCTTTCTTCGCGCAGGCGCCGCCCAAATCGGCTGACAAAGCGGCTTTCGGCGAAGAGTTCCTTGGCCAGGCGCTCGCAGAGCATCCGGGCCTTCACCCAAATGACATCGTCGCCACCTTGACAGCGCTGACGGTTCGCACCATCCATTCCGCCTTGATGGAGCACGTTCTTCAGCGCACACGATACGAGGAGATGATCCTATCGGGCGGCGGCGCCCTCAACCCGGTTCTTGTCAGCGGGCTCCAACAGGCCATGCCCAAGCTCTTTATCACCCGGTCGGACGACTACTCGATTCCGTCCAAGGCGAAAGAGGCCGTAATGATGGCCTTCCTGGCGCACGAGACGGTCATGGGGCTCGCGGGGAATGTTCCCTCCGCGACCGGCGCCGCGCGGCGGGTGATCCTGGGCAGCATCACTCCAGGCGCCCTTCCGGCGTGAGACTTTTGAGCTTAGCGAAAAAGGGCAGTCCCTCAAAGGGCGGCCTGCGCGCTTTTTCGGCCTGCACGCTGGCTCTGGCCGCGCTGCTGGCGTTGGCCTTTTCTGCCTCGTGCTCGCGCGCTCCGCGCAAGGCCGAATTGATTGTTGGAGTAGAGGAGGAGCCTATTAGCGTTGACCCGCGCGCGGGTTCCGACCAGGCTTCCGACCGCCTTTTCAAGCTGCTCTACCGCGGCCTTTTCAAGCCCGGCCCGAACCTTGAGCCGGAGCCGGACCTCGCTTCCTCTTGGGAACAAGCCTCCCCTTTAGTGTATCGGGTTAGAGTCGCCCCCGGAGTGCGCTTCTCGAACGGAAAGCCGCTCACGGCCCGCGACGCGGCCTTCACGATCGAGTCCATCAGAAGCGGAACGGTGCCTTCATACAGAAAAGGGGACATGGAAAGAATCGCGTCTGTGGCGGCACTGTCCAACGATATTCTTGAAATCAGGCTCAATGAGCCATTCGCCCCCATCCTTCTTGCGCTAGACGCCGGCATAGTGCCGGAGGGGACGCCGCCGGATTCGGCTGTTCCTCCGCCCGGCTGCGGGGCCTACGTGCTCAAGGAACGAGTCCCCGGGCAGTGGCTCCTCTTCGAGGCGAACCCTTTCGCCATGCCCGCTCCCAAGTGTTCAACCATAGCATTCAAGGTCATTCCCGACCCCGTCGTCAGGGCGCTTGAATTGAAGAGGGGAAGCGTTGACCTGGTCGTCAACGATCTTCCGCCTGACAGCGTTGCCGCCTTTGCAAAGAAGGGATACACGGTCGCCCGCTCCAACGGGACAAATTACGCCTACTTGGGCTTCAATTGCGCCAAACCGCCTTTGGACAGGGCCGGCGTCCGGAGAGCATTGGCGATGGCGATTGACAGGGACTCCATTCTCAAGTGGCTCTACCACGATCTCGGAAGGCCGGCCTCGGGGCTGCTATCGCCGGAGAATTGGGCCTTCAACCCAGCGGTGGCTTCGATCCCTTTCGATCCTTCGCGGGCTGAGGCGCTCCTTGACGCCTCCGGTCTGAAGAAGGGGACCGGCGGAACACGGCTGCGCCTCACCTACAAGACCTCCCAAAACAAGGTTTCACGCCAGCTTGCGGTGGCCATCCAGGGGCAACTCGCGCGCGTTGGAGTAATAATTGAAATTCAATCACTGGAATGGGGGACATTTTACGGCGACGTCCTTGAAGGGCGCTTTGACATTTACGGCCTGACGTGGGTCGGCATCATGGACCCTGACGCCTTCAGGCTCAGGTTCGCGTCCAACGCCTTTCCGCCCGATGGCCTCAACCGCGGGCGCTACTCCAACCAAAGCGTTGACCGGCTCGTTGAAGCTGGCGCCGCCGAACCGGACCCGGCAAAGAGAAGGGCCATCTACGCCGAAGTCCAATCGCTCATCGCCGCGGACGTCCCTTACGTGAGCCTCTGGTGGCCGGACAACGTCGCGGTTGCAAAGCCTGGGCTCGCGCCGTTCGTCATTCCGCCGGACGGGAGTTTTGCCTTCCTCGCCTCTGTTGGGTGGAACTTTTCACAGGGAGGCAGGGATTAAGGGTGAAGGGTTAAGGGTGAAGAAGTAAAGGGTAAAGGGTGAAGAAGTACCTTGAACCTCTTCACCTCTTCACTCTTCACTCTTCACTCTTCACTCTTCACCTCTTCACGCTTCCTGCCGCCCTCACCCCTGCGCCTTGAGCGCCTTGACGGCTTCGGTCATCTTCGGCACCACCTCGAAAAGATCGCCGACGATGCCGTATGTGGCCACTTTGAAGATCGGCGCTTCCGGGTCTTTGTTGATTGCGACGATGACCTTTGACGTGGACATCCCGGCGAGGTGCTGGATGGCGCCGGAAATGCCGCAGGCAATGTAGAGCGTGGGAGAAACGACTTTTCCGGTCTGGCCCACCTGGTGTTCGTGGCCGATCCAGCCAGCGTCAACGGCGGCGCGAGAAGCTCCGACCGCGCCACCGAGAGGCTTTGCCAACTCCTCCAGTATCTTGTAATTCTCCGGCCCCTTCATGCCGCGCCCGCCGGAAACGATTATGTCCGCCTCGGCAACGTCCAAAAGGCCTTCCTTCGAGACGAGGAGGTTTTCAACCACCGCCTTCACGTCTGAAGCCACGGCCGCGTTTTCGAGCTTCACCACCTGCGGCGTCTTGGGGCTCTCGGTGGCGGCGAAGACGTTGGGCCGAAGCGTCACGGCGTAAGGCTTCCCGGCCACCGGCACGGCCGAGACGTAGGCCTTGCCAGAATAAACCGGCCGCTTGTAGGTCACGGCCCCATTTTCAACGGCGTAGCCCGTCACGTCGGACAGAAGCCCGATCTCGAGCCTTGCGGCAACGCGGGGGGCCAAATCCTTGCCCATGGCGGTCGCCGCGAACAAAATGGCATCCGCGCCGAAGACCTGTGCAGCCTTGCCGGTTCCCAGGCCATAGGCATCGGTGGAATAGTTGGCGAAAAGCGGATCGTCGCCGAGGTAGACCGTCTCAGCGCCATATTTGCCCGCCGCTTCCGAAATGGCCGAAATGCCCTGCCCGAGCACGACCGCGGCAAGCGCGCCGGAGGTCGCGTCACACAAAGCCCTACCCACCGAAAGCGCTTCCAGGGAAGCCTTCTTTACTTTGCCGTCCCTCTGTTCAACGAACACTAGAATCTTCATTGGTGTCCTCCGTCGAGCGCCGGTCAGATGACCTTTGCTTCATCGTGAAGCAGATGGACCAGTTCCTTCACCTGCGCGTCTATCTCTCCGCCCAAAACCCTGCCTTCCGGCCGGGGAGGCGGCAATTCATAGCCCTTGACTGCAAACGCGGCGCCTGCTTTGCCCACCTGCGCCGGATCAATGCCCAGGTCCGCGGCCTTGAAAACCGTCACTTCCTTTTTCTTGGCGGCCATGATGCCCTTTAGCGAAGGGTAACGCGGCTCGTTGAGCCCCTTCTGGCAGGTGATGGCGCAAGGCATGGGCGCCTTGACAACTTCCACGCCTCCCTCGACCTCCCGGTGGCAGCGCACTACGCCCGCTTCGCCGTAATCTATCGCTGTAACGACGGTGACCACCGGAATGTTTAGAAGAGAGGCCACGAGGGAACCGACCTGCTGGTTGTCGTCGCCGACGGCGTGCTTGCCGAAGAAAATTATATCGAAGGGGGCCTTCTTGATCGCCTCGGCCAGAATTTTGGCGATTCCCTTCGCGTCGCTCCCCTCGAAACAGGGGTCGTTGCAAAGAACCGCCTTGTCGGCGCCCATCGCCAGCGCCTGCCGCAAGCTCTTGACTGCTTCGTCGTTTCCGACCGACAAAACGGTCACGGTCCCGCCGCCCTGTTTCTCCTTGAGCTGGAGCGCCGCTTCAACGGCGAACTCGTCATAGGGGTTTACGACCCAATTGGCCTCGCCCAGATCCAGGGCGTTGCCGCCAGAAGCCACTTTCACCCGAGTTTCCGTGTCGGGGACGTGCTTGATACAGGCCAGAATGTTCATTGACGCCTCCTTTATTGATGGCTTGTCCCAAATTGCGGCTGCCTAAACTAGAATCGTCAGACCCAAGGGCGGGGCTTAGCCCTCCTCGTATTTCGAGAAAACGAGGCAGGCGTTTGTCCCCCCGAAACCAAACGAATTTGAAAGCGCGTGGCGAATCTCGCTTGCCCTGGAGACGTTAGGAGTACAGTCGAGCGGACAGTCAGGGTCAGGCGTGTCATAGTTGATGGTTGGCGGTACTACTTGGTCGCGAATGGCCATTATGCAGATAATGGCCTCGATCGCGCCGGCGGCACCCAAAAGGTGGCCCGTCATGCTTTTGGTGGATGAAAGAGCCGGGACATTGTCCCCGAAAACCTGCCTGATGGCCAGCGCCTCGGCCTTGTCGCCGGTAGGCGTGGCCGTCCCGTGGGTGTTTATGTAGCCTATTTCGCCTGGAGCGAGCCCGGCGTCCCTGATGGCGTTTTGCATGACCCGCCTCGGCCCGTCGCCATCCTCGGAGGGGGCGGTCATGTGGTAGGCGTCCCCGCTGGTTCCGTAGCCCGAAAGCTCGCAAAGGATGGGCGCGCCGCGCCGCTTGGCGTGCTCCAACTCCTCAAGAATCAGGACGCCCGCTCCTTCGCCCATGACGAAGCCGTCCCTGTCCTTGTCGTAGGGGCGCGAGGCCTTCTCCGGGGCGTCGTTGCGCGTCGAGAGAGCGCGCATTGCCGCGAACCCGGCGACCGCGAGAGGCGCGACGGCGGCTTCAGCGCCGCCGCTAATCATCACGTCCGCGTCCCCCCGCTGGATGATTCGAAGCGATTCGCCCACTGAATGCGACGACGTGGCGCAGGCCGTAACCGTTGAGATGTTTGGCCCTTTCGCGCCGTATGCTATGGAGACCTGTCCGCTGGCCATGTTGATTATTATGCCTGGAATGAAGAAGGGTGA
>JAEMPZ010000105.1:0-2219 GCA_022759065.1 Acidobacteriota bacterium
CTGAACGCGCCGCTTCCGCTCGACCGGGACACGTCCTTCTAGAATTTCAGTCAGCAGCATCGCAGCCTCCTTATCGAGCGGCCTGTTTCCGTTGCCGCACTTCGGCGACTGGATGCAGCCGGGGCAACCCGATTCGCAGGGACAGTCTCTTATCAGGCCGGATGTGTTTCGAAGCAGCGTCTCAAAAAGGGTGTAGCCCTTGCGGCAAAGGCCGACGCCGCCGGGATACCCGTCGTAGATAAAAACCGCCGGGCCGTTCACCTGGGGGTGATGCGCGAATGAGATGCCCCCCAGATCCCAACGGTCCGCCAGCGCGCAGAGCGGAAAGATTCCAATCAGCGCGTGTTCGAAAGCGTGCAGGCCACCCATAACGTGAAGGCCTCTTTGGGCGAGCAGCTCCGAGGCAGCCTCAGGCACTGCCACCCAGAAGCCCTCTGTTTCAAAGGTCATGGGAGGCGCGTCGAGCGGATACTCCCCCATCACCTCGCCGCCTGAAAGGCGCTTTTTGACAAAGCCCCTCACGAACTCGGTCACCTTGAGCCTGCCGAGCGAAAGCAGCGCCGGCCCGGATTCCCGCTGTTCGTGGACTTCGAGGATCTCGGTCTCTTTGTCGGAGCGGACCTCGGTGTAGTAATCGGCGTTCACCGGCCTGACGACGGCTTTGAGTTCGCGCGGGACAAGAGCCTCGACCTCGTAGCTTTGGCCCTGGTGGAGGTATATGGCCCCCTTGTGGCACTCCCTGAAAACCCTTACCGCGTCTATCGCCCCGATGGCCTTCCCCGCGGCCGTGACAATCGCATAGCTCTCCCCCATCGTTCTCAGGTTGATCCCCCGGTGGGGGTTCCGCCTGAGCGTGTGCCATTTGACGCCCTCCGCATCAAGGACCAGCTCCCCCTTCCGGCCCAGCGCCTCCAGGACGCGGCGGGCAGCCGTGTCGGCGCCTATCTCAACGTCTTCTATCGGCTTCTCCCTGGCGGCGCAGATCAGGTGCGGCTCCAGGATGACCGGATTCTCTGGGTCGAGGATTATTTCTTCCAAAGGGCGGTTGAGGAGCGCACTGGGATGGGAAACAAAGTATTGGTCGAGGGCATCGGGCATCGCTATGAGAAAGATATCGGCCTCGTTCGCTCCCCTGCCCACCCTTCCCATCCGCTGGTGAAGAGAGATGAGAGAGCCCGGATATCCAACCAGGATGCAGGCGTCCAAGCCGCCAACGTCAATTCCGACCTCCATCGCCGACGTGGAAACGACGCCCTTCAGCGTCCCGTCGAAAAAGCCCTGTTCTATGCGCCTCCGCTCGGACGGAAGAAAGCCCGCGCGGTAGGATGAAACCGTTTTCCGGTACGCGCCGTCTCTTTGACAGAGCCACGAGTAAACAAGTTCCGTCACTTTGCGCGCCTTGGTGAAGCATAGCGTCCGCGAGCCCTCTCCAAGGAGCTTGTCCATCAGCTCGCAAGCCAGCGTGTAGGGGCTCGCCACCGGGTTCATCAGGAAAAGGCGCCTCCCCGGCCTCGGCGCGCCGCTCTCGCTGATGCAGACCGCATCACGCCCCGTCAGCGTTTTGAAAAAGGCATCCCCTCCGGAGAGTGTGGCGGAGGTGGCTACCCAGCGCGGGTTCGCCTTGGCTTTGTCAATAAGCCGCTGGAACCTCCAGAAAACGTGGCGCGCGTGCGCGCCGAATATGCCGCGGTATACGTGGGCCTCGTCAAGCACGACGGCCTTGAGTTCGCCGAAAAACGGCATCCAGTTTTGGAGTAGGCTAGGAAGGCCATGTGAAGCATGTCAGGATTGGTAAGAAGCAGCGGCGGAGGCGCCTTTTGAAGCCTCTGTCGTTCCGAGGCGGGGGTGTCGCCGTCATAGATCGCCGCCCGAAATTCGGGAAAGCCCAGGCTTGCGGCAAGCTCGTTTATCTTGCCGCACTGGTCCTGCGCCAGAGCCTTGTAGGGGTAAATGAAAAGGCCGCGCGCCCGAGGGTCGCGAAGCCAGGCGTCTATGGCGTAAAGCTGGTAGACAAGGCTCTTGCCGCTGGCCGTGGGCGTGGAGAGCAGAAGGTCATTTCCCTCCGCCAGGGCGCAAAGCCCCAAAGCCTGGTGGCTGTATAATTCGGCCAGGCCCGTCGCTAAAAGGGCTTCCTTCAGCTTAGGATGCAAATGGAATGGCAGCGGCCTCTTGTCGGCGGGATTCGGCGGCAGGTCAAACCGCGCCTTGACCGTGCGGCC
>JAEMPZ010000105.1:2319-5755 GCA_022759065.1 Acidobacteriota bacterium
GGCTCTATTGGCACTAGAGGCTCTTGCGATACATTGGGGACATCTGACGCGCCGTCCGTTTTTTGCGTAGCCGCCTGCTCCGATCTGGCCTGGGAGGCTTGAGGCTCAACCGCCAGTGGCAGACAGTAGGCCGTGTAGGCGCCGAAAAAGGCGATCTGCATCACTCCCTGCACCCACCATTGAACCAGCGACAGCACGAAGCGAATCGGCAGCAGCGCCAAAGCGACAGGAGGAAGCATCGAGAAGAGGACAAGCGGAAGGCTCGCCATCATGAAGACACCGGCGACTACGAAAGCCGATGCCATCGTCAACCCAAAGATGGCCAAAAGCTCCAAAGGCTTCGCCTTGATCAGCTTCGTGGCTGCGCGTACCGCCTCCATCGTTCGCGATTCATTGAGGACGGCCCACGTGACCGCGACCTGGTAGTGAAGCCCCACGGCGATGGCTGCCAGGACAAAAACGGCCATTAGAAGCGCGAACGTGCCTATGCCGATCCAAACTCCAGCGCCTCTGGAACCTGAAGCCAAACCCGCGAGCGCAAATAGAAGCGGCACGATGACGATCAAGAGCCCCGCCACCATTACCGTCGAATAAAGAGCCGCCAGAAGGGTCACGCGCCACCCGTGGCGCTTTGCCTCATTCCACCAGAGCGAGAAAGTGAAGACCCGGTAGGATGCCGACGCGCCCAGCTTCGGCTTTAGCGCCAGATCGCCCGGAGGCGCCTGCCTGTGCGCTTGAGCCACGACCCCCCTGAGCCCCGCCTCGAAATAGAAGTAGCCCATCATGACGATGCTCCACCAGGCGCACAATAAGATTGCCAGCCCCGCGTACAAGGGCCAGTTCCCCAAAACCTTTTCGAGCAGAGCTTCAGGCCCCGACGCCGCGCTCACGGCCAGAAGAACCGCCGCGACGAAAATCGGAGCCGCAACTAGCACGATCAGCAGAAAGATGGCGCCGAGGTAAAGCCACGCCGCGCCGAGGTTTGAAACCCCTATCTTGTATCCACGGATAAACATCTGGATTGGGTTCATGCGCCCTCCTTGCCCGCCGTGGCTAGTCTAACACAGCGCCGCCGCCATGCTCATCCGCCGAAGAGGCCCTTGAGCTTGTCTTTGAGCTTCTCTTTGATCTCGCCGGTGACGCCCTTCTTGAGAGCGCCCGTGATATCAACGTTGATGTTGGGCGAGGAGATTGGGCCGGAGATGACTAGGGGCAGCTCAAGTTCTCCCTTGTCGTTCGTGAGGCGGGAAAGCTCGGAGAGGCTGTGGGTTATCTCCTTTGACTTGACTGGGGAAAAAGTGGCCGTACCCTTCATGTCGAGGGTCATGTTCAGGTTCACGTCTCCTTTGGCCGTGACTGTAAGCTCGCCGGCTCTGAGGAGAAGGTCCTCAGTGTGGGCCTTGCCCGATGCGATGGAGAAGTTGCCCGTGAGGCTGTCGAACTTCGTGTCCTTGTCGTTGCCCTGTGTGATGTGCAGCGCCTGGTTGATTTTGGCCAGGAGCGGAAAGTCCTTGAGCATTCCGTCCACGACGGAGATATCAGCCTGGCCGCCGAGGTTCTTCGTGAGCGCGCCCTGGTCGAAGCCGGCTCCGTGCACGTTGCCGGAGGCTTTCGCCGTCCCGTATAGAAAGTCCTTCGCGCTGGTATTTGCGCTAAGCGCGGCGTTCACGTCAAGGCCCTCAAGCGAAGTGCGGATAGTATAGCTGACGGGAGTGCGGTTCAGGTTCATCGCCACGCTGCCCTGCTGGTGGCCCTTGTAGGCGCTGAAGGTGAAAGGCTTGATCGTGACGACGCCCTTGGCGAGCGTGAAGGGAAGCTCCGCCTTGTCAATTTCAAGCGTCCCGAGCTTCAGCCTTTCCACCGAGGCCTGGCCCGTCGCGGAAATGGGATCGGGCCCCGCCGGAATGTGGAGCTCCACGTTGAGAGGAACTTTGCCGCTTATGGAGAGCCCCTCTATCGGTTCCATCCCGATTATGGCCATCAGGGCGGGAAGGTCCCTGTTGTCAAGGCTCTTGGCATCGAACTTCAGAATGGTCTCGGCGGCGCCAACTTCGGCGGAGCCTTCAACGCTGGTGTTGCCGAGGTTGCCTTTTAGCCCGTCAATCTGGGCGGTTCCTCCGGAGACGGCAATGCGCGCTTCGATGTTTCTGACGACGGCCACCTCGTGAGAGCCTGATTTGGACTTCATCACCTGGTCAACGAGGCGGAAAGATGAATCGCTCAAGCGGATGTCACGGACGACAGGCGATGGAGTTGACGCGGGGGCCGGCGCTGCTGACTGAGAGGGCGGCGCCACCGGAAGAATCCAGCGCCCCGTCCTGTCGCGAAAAACGGCGGCGTCAAGCCCTTTGATGACGAGGCGGTCAATGATCACCGCGCCAGAGAAGAGCGACATGATGTTCGGGACGACTTCAACCGACTTGAGCGAGAGCGAAGGCGCTCCGCCGGATGCCGAGCCGGCCTTGATGTCGGACGCCGTTACTTTCGGCGATGGGAAAAAGGAAAAGCCGATCGCGCCCACGGTGACGGGTTTGCCGAGCGCGGCCGAGAGCTTCTGTTCGACCATCGGCCGGACCTTGTCCGCGCTGAGCGCGCGCTTTGCCATGACGCCGGCAATGGTTATTCCAGCTATGAAGAGGACGATGACGCCGAGGCAACCGATGCCGCCAAATGTCACCAGACGTTTTGTGTTCATGGCTTCCTCCTGAAATCAACGGTCCATTTTCTGCCGAAAATGGCCCAGAACGGCTTGCGCAGCCGGGCGCGGGCAATCGCCTTTTTAATTTGTGGCAACACGGCGTTGGCGGCCGCTCTTCCGCGCGGGATGATCGTGTCATAGAGGGCGAACTGGGCCCAGTGAATGTCCGATACCGCCGGCCGAATTAGGACATCGGCAAAGCGGGCCTGGAGGTTCTTGGCCGTCTCCGCCTGGATAGCCGCCGCCCGGAGGCTTATTGCGCTGCCCGTCCTGCTAAAATCCTGGGAGTCGCTTATGTTTGAGGAAACATCAACGGCTATCACCACGTCGGCCCCCATCCTGAAGGCGACCTCAACTGGAATCAGGTTGGCGAAGCCGCCGTCAACAAGTTCCATCCCGTCAATTTCCACCGGAGGGAAGACCCCCGCGATCGCGCTGGAGGCCATGACGGCGCTGCGCAGCGGACCTTTTGTGAGAACGACCTCCTTGCCATGTTCCAGGTCAGTCGCGACAATCGCCAGTGGAAGCGGCAGATTCTCTATGTTTGCTTCAGGGACGACTCCGGCGATGTCGTGCTCGAATTGTTTGGTGTCAATAAAGCTCTTCTGAAATAGCGTGGTGGCGAAGAAGAGCCCAAGCTTGTAAAAACGCCGAGCCGTTTGCACAAAGCCCTGGTCGGAGCCTGGAGGCGGCGTCATGGCCACGATGTCCGCGAACTTATCGTCCTTGAACTGCGGA
>JAEMPZ010000199.1 GCA_022759065.1 Acidobacteriota bacterium
ATTTACAGTCCCATGCCTCCCTGGTTGTAGCCCGACGGCGGGATAGGTGACGGCGCGGCGCCGGCGCCCAGGGTTCCTGGCATCCCCGGCTGGGTGTAGCGGTCATTAAGCGTTCCCTTGCCTCCGCCCCAGTGGATGGTCAGGCTCAAGAGGTAGCGGTGATCCGAAAGCGACGGTGGCATATACGTGCCTGGCGGCACCGGATAGACGGGAGCAACGCCGGTCTTGTTGCTGTTCCATTCGGCGGTCCCCTGCAGGGCCATGAGGGAGCGCATCCAGGTCGGGCTCCACTGGATCGTCAGGCCGTACTGCTCCATCCGCGTGTCAATCGTCCCCAGGTCGTTCTTGGTCTTGGTGTACATCGCCCTGGGCATGATGGTGAGCTTCCAGCTCTCAATGTTCCAGTAGGGAGAAAGCGAGAAGACGTAGAGGTCGGTCGTGCCAACCAAGGCCGCCCCCTTGGAGCGCGTGTAGGAACCGGTCGCGGCAACGCCAAGGGAGGTGGTTATGTTTCCTCCCATCGTCAGGACGAACGAGTCCATGTTCATTTTGGCGGTTGGGTTGAGGTCATCCTTCACGCGCTGGCCCGTATAGGTTTCGCTGAAGAAGAGCTTCGATGCGCGCTGCGTTGAACCGAGGGTCCATCCGTAAATGTTGCGCTTGGTTCCAGGCAACGGGTAGAGCGCGTTCTCGCCGCCCCTGTCGCGTTCCCCGTTCAGAGAGAGCATGAAGGAGAGGGCCGTTCCCACCGGCAGAGAAAAAGTGAGCGTGGTCGCGTTCTGAGTTCCATTGGATGAACCCGACATCGAATCGCCCACGCCGTCCTTCGCGTAGCGGTAGGTGAAGGACGTGGCAAGCTTGCCGAAGACGCGGGACAGCGAAAGGTCTGCTCCGCTGCGGTCTGGAACGCCACCCTGGCTGTAGCCCGGGTTCGCGGCGTTAGAGAAGGTCGAAGCCACTCGCCTGAAGTTCAGCGTGTAGCTCGTGCCATAAATGACCCCGCCGAAACCGAGGCGGTAGGCGTTGCCCTGGGTTTCCGTGCCGCCGTCCGGCGAAGTGCGCCCCTGGGCCGCTTCGAGATACATGGAGAGCTGTGGCGAAAAGGCGAATTTGCCGAGGATGCCGAAGACCCGGCCGGAGCCGCCCGGCAGGTAAGCACTAGCGTCCTGGTCGGTCCACAACCCCATCAACCGCACGGTGTATTTGTCGGAGGGAAGAGGCAGGGCATAGCTGGCGGCGCGCACCCGCATGTCGCTGGAGCCCGACGCCGAACCGAGCGAAGGCGTGGTGTTGTCGAATGACGAGTAGGCGCCGAACTGGCCCGCGAGAGTGTTCAGCTTGACCTCGGCCCCGCCGCGGGCAAGGCCCGAAGTCACCAGCTGGCTGTCGCCCAGAATGTCCACCGAGCCGTAGCCGACCTGCCCTTCGGCGCCCCAGTTTGCTCCTTTATAGCCGCCGGAAAAGAGCCAGTTCCTGCTCTCGCTGACCGTGCGCGACGGATCGGTGAAATCGTGGCGGAAAGCGGCGTCTGCCGTGTCCTTGAAGAAGTAGCCGCCCGAACCAATGTCTGATTGGGACGAAAGCGTGGCGCGGAAGGTGTCCTGCTGATCGGGGCGGCTGCCGGAAATTTCAGTACCAGTGCCGCCAACCTGCGCCGTCCAGGCGCCGCTGGGCTTGGCGCCCTCTTTGCTGGAAGTCTTCTCGGCTCTAGGCGCTGCCGGCTCGCCAGCTGGAGTGGCGGATGGCGTGGAGGCCGCGGCTGCTGGCGCGCCGCTCTTCACGGTGAACGACCAGGCCTGCTGAACGTCGCCCAGCGTGAGTTTGACCGTGGTGGCGCCCTCAGGCAGCGGCAGGACCGGCGTATAGGTAAAGCGCCCGGCCTGGATGACGGCCATTCCTGTTACATCGGAAGAGCCCACGAATATGGCGACGTCCTCCTGTGCCACGTTGCCGCTCCAAGTGGCGCCTATCGGGGGCTGTGATGAATTGACCGAAGCGCCGTCCTTCGGCGAAAGGCCCGTAACAGCTACAGGTCCCGCCGCGAATTTGACGCCGTCATTCTTGCCCTGAACGGACGAGCGTGGCGCGATTGCCGTTCCCTTGGCGGGCTCTCCAAGGCGCACGCCTGAAGCGTCGAAAGCGGTAACCGTATAATCAAGGTCCGAGGAGCCGGCGGGAAAGCGAAGCAGATACTTGGGCGCGCGAGTGAAGGCAGTGAAGAGGCGCTGGCCGCCGCCTGACGGGAAGAACTCGAGGAAATATAGCGCCCCTTCGGGCGCGCCTGACCAGTTCAGCACCAAGCTGGAAGGACGTGGCCCTGGTAACGGCGCGCCGACGCTGAGCGTGAAGGCGCCAGTGAACAGCACGACGCGCCTGAACGAAGGCCCGGTTCCGATGACCTCCCCGGCAAAGATCGGCCGGACCGTCCAGTAGAAGTCGCCGCTGCCCAGCCCTGCCCAGTCGGCATCCGTAGGGGTCCAGGAATCCAGTGACGTGCGCCAGACTCGCGCGCCGACGTCGAACGGCTGGCGGCCAATCAAGACCTCGTAAGCCGTGGCGCCTGGCACCATGGTCCACCTGAATGGCGCCGGGGCCGAGGCCGACGAGCCATCCGCTGGCGATATCAACTGCAAGGCAGTGCGGCTCTCCGGGACGCCTATGAGCCTCACGGTTCCAGAGACAAGAGGCCGCGGGGAGAGGATCTGAAGTTGCAGGTCGTGGGTTCCGCCCGACGTGAACGGGATTGGCATCTTGGATTCAACCTGAACAGGAGCCCCGGCTCCAGCCACGACGGTAAACTGGTCGTAGGTGACGCCGTCCAGCGCAAAGGTCCCTACTATGACGCCTGACCCGGAGGTCGCCAGGATCGCGCGCGCGAAGATCGGGTTGCCTGGAGCCAAAAGAGTCCCCGGCTGTGGATAGACTATCGCGGCGTCACGCACGGCGAGCGGCGCCGATATGGCGTTGGCGGATATCAGGACGAGCGGAGGCGTCGCCTGGCTGAAGGTGTTGTTGCCGAAATAGTCTCTCAGGTCAAGCCTCACGGGCCCTGGCTGGGCGCCTGGAACGGCCATGACTACAGCCGTCGCTGATGTAAAGCTGCTGGCTGTTAAAGATAGCACCTGCAAATAGGGGCTCCTGGAAATCAACTGCAAGCCCATCGTGTCGGTGAAACCTGAGCCTGAAAGGCTGATGGTGGCGATCCCGGCCCCAATCGTTACCTGCTGCGGGGTAATTGCCGTCAACGTGATACCGTTGTTTTGCGCGTTAACCGCAACCGCAAAAAGAAGTGCCAGGCAAGCCATCCCCAGGCACGCCGCCCAGCGCTTGGCCTTAAACAATGGCATTCCTCCTGATATGCTTTGCAGCCTCCTCATCTTCCTCTCCTTATTCCCCTCACGGGGGCAAGCAATTAAGGCAAGCCCAAACTCACACCTCGCTAACCACTACTGTATCAAGTGTATCCCCCTTTTTTCTGTGACGCAAGTCACGTTTTGCCTTTTTAGGATGTGGCCGGCCATCGGCGGCAAAAAACTAAAGGGGCGCACGAGCGGCGCCCCTTTTGAATCAACCGTGAGGTGAACCAGCTACTCTTCCTCTGGCTTGGCCTTGTTCGCGTCCCAATAGAGGAAGGCCGAGAGGGCCAGGAAGACCAGAAGGCCGACCCAGTTTCTGAACCCCTCCGTAAATACGCCCGGCATCCAGGAGCTAAAGCCAAAGCCTTCGTCTGGAACGAACATCTTTGTGATCCCGTCGAAAACCCCAGCCAGAGCGCCACCGGCGATAAAGCCCGAAGCAATCAGAATCGCCTTGTCGTTGCGCGCCTTGGAGAGCTTTCCCTCCTTGGTTGACTTCTGGATCATCCAGCCCACTATGGCCCCGAGCAGGATGGGGCTGTTCAACTCGATTGGAAGGTACATTCCAAGCGCGAAAGCCAAAGCGGAAACCCCCAACATGGAGACCACCACGGCGATAATTGCCCCAACGCCGTAGAGCATCCAGGGAACGTCCTGGCCTCCCATGAAGGCGTTGGCCACCGCGGCCATGGCGCCAGCCTGCGGCGCGGGAAGCGGAGTCATGTGCTCAGGCGTAGGCGTGCCGTATCCGTAAACTTTGGCGAAGAGCATGATGACGCCAGTAACGGTGAGGCTGGCGAGCGCCGAGCCGTAGATGTTGCTCCACTGGATCGTCTTCGGCGTTGAGCCGAGCCAGTGGCCGATCTTGAACTGCGTCACCAGGGAACCTGACATAGAGAGCGCCGTGCAGACGACGCCGCCGATTAAGAGGATGGCAAGCATTCCCGGGCCGCCTTTGAGGCCCAAGGCCGCAAGGGTCACCGCCGCTATGATGAGCGTTGTCAGCGTCATGCCAGAAATCGGCGTGACGGAGATCATCGCCACGGCCCAAGCCGACACTGCGGAGAACAAAAAGACGATAAGAAACGTCAAAACCAGCGAAAGCAGCGAAATCATGGTGGCGTTGGCTTGTCCGGCCACCACGACAAGGCGGAAGTAAACGAATATAGCCACGGCCAGCGCTATGGCCATGCCGAAAACGGTGGTCATCTTTATGTCCAGGTCCAAACGCGAGGAAGCTTTCTCGCTCCCGTCATGCTTCTTGAAAAGCTGCGAGAGCACCTGCCCAAGGGCCTGCTTGATGACCGGCGCCATCTTGATTATGGAGATTACTCCGGCCGCGAAGATTCCGCCGATTCCGATGTTTCGCACGCCCGGATGGGTCATCATGCCGGCGGCATTTTTTATCCCGAAAAATATCTGGTCGTAAGAAGCGGCCGCGTAGTCGGGGCTGATGTAGCCGAAGAGCGGGATCAAGACAAAGTATGAGAGCAGCGAGCCGGCCATTATGATGGAAGCGTACTTCAGGCCGATGATTACGCCGAGCCCCAGGACGGCGGCCGACGTGTTCATGGCGAAAACGCCCTTCACCTTCTGCGTGAAGTAGTCCATCGCCGGGACAGAAGCCGTCGAGAAGGTGTCGCTCCAAGCCTTCAAAGCCAGCGCCAGGTAATCGAGCACTATGCCGAGGCCGAGCGAGTAAACGAGGACTTTGGCCTGGCTGCCGCCCTTTTCTCCGGCGACCAGAATCTCCGTGGTGGCCGTGCCTTCAGGAAAGGGAAGCTTTCCGTGCATCTCCTGAGTGAAGTACCTGCGGAACGGGATGAGGAAAAGAACGCCCAGCACGGCGCCTAAAAACGGGACCAGGAAAATCTGGAGGAAGGTCTCGAAGGAAGTGCTTCCCTTGTCGAGACCCAGCATGAAGATGGCCGGCATGACAAAGACGGAGCCACCGACGACGATGCCCGACGTGGCGCCGATCGCGAGAATGTTCACGTTCTCGATCAATATTGACTTGCGCCGCGCCAGAGCTGAAAAACCTACCGCCAGGATGCTTATCGGAATGGCCGTCTCTATCCCCTGCCCCAGCTTCAGCGCGATGTAAGCCGCCGCGGCCGAAAAGATGACGATCATCAATAGCCCGAACGTGATCGAGCGCCTCGTCACTTCGGGCACGCCCGTCTCCTCCGCGATTATCGGAACGTAGGCCTCTCCAGGCCCAAGCTCCTTGTACGCGTTTTCCGGAAGCGCCGTCTTGGACTTCTCCTGCCCCTTCTCGCTCATCACAAGCCCCTTTCCCCTTCTTCTCCCGCGACCGCCGCGGAAGAAGAAAGGATAATTGAGATTGGATGGAAGCGCAAGCCGGGGGAATTGTAAATTTTCAATTTT
>JAEMPZ010000071.1 GCA_022759065.1 Acidobacteriota bacterium
CAGCAGGACTTCGCGCTACCGTCCGCCCTCGCTCGTCGTCTCTGCGCTTTCATCTATCATCCGTCATCTCTCATCTATCCTTCGTGCCTTTGTGCCTTTGTGGCGAAATCCTACCGCCTTGGATAAAAAGGGGGCCCCAGGCGGGGCCCCAAGGAGGGGGAAATGGGATATGGGGGGTGGATCTCCCTAGGGGCGGTTCCAGCGCCCCGAGTCACGCAAAGCTGGTTGCCTGCTACCGCTGGCGCCATCAACGCCCATCGTCTTCGCCTTGATCGCGGAGCAAGTCGCTGCTGTACGTAGCGAAATATAGGTCAAAATGACATAGAAGTCAAGCGAAGCCCCGCCCGCCCAAAACACCCCCCGCCTACTGCTTGCGCGGGTAATGGCTCTCGACGTAGGCGGCTATCATCCGCTCGAATCCGCCGGAAATCATCTCCCTGCTTCCCTCAAGGAATGCCACCCTCTCGCCGTCAACAAAAACCGGGCATTTGGGCGACTCGCCGGTTCCGGGGAGCGATATCCCGATGTTGGCGGCCTTCGATTCTCCCGGCCCGTTGACTATGCATCCCATGACCGCCACCGTGAGATTCTCGACGCCGGAATAACGTGCCCGCCATTCCACCATCTTTTCCTTCAAGAAGCGGTCCACCTCCCGCGCCAGGCTCTGAAAGGTGGATGAGGTCGTCCGGCCGCAGCCGGGGCACGAAGTTACGCTAGGCGCGAATGCCCTCAGGCCGAGCGCCTGTAGAAGCTCCTGGCAGGCGTAAACCTCCCCGCGCCTGTCGCCTCCAGGCTCGGGCGTGAGCGAGATTCGTATCGTGTCCCCTATTCCCTCGCTCAACAGAATGCCCATGGCCGCCGCCGACCACACGAGGCCTCTCGCGCCCATTCCAGCTTCGGTAAGGCCCAGGTGGAGAGGCTGCCTCGTCTTTCCGGCAAGGTTCCGGTATAGGGCGATCAGCTCAACTGGACGCGACGTCTTGCACGAGATGATTATCTGGTCCTCGCGAAGGCCGCACTTCACGGCAAGGGCGGTGGAGTCGAGGGCTGATAGAACCATGCATTCGGAAAGTATCTCCCCGGAACTTCTGCCGAGCGATTTCTCGCTGTTCTCCCGCATCTTGGCCATCACGAGATCTTGGTTCAAAGAGCCGGAATTGACGCCGATGCGCACCGCCTTTCCGTTATCGGCCGCGACTTTGCAGATGGCTGAGAACTGTTCGTCCCGCCGTTCGCCGTGGCCCACGTTTCCCGGGTTTATGCGGTACTTGTCCAATGCCTTCGCGCATGACGGATGCTGGGTGAGAAGGATGTGGCCGTTGTAGTGAAAATCTCCTATCAGCGGGATGGCTGCGTTGGCGTCCACCATCCTCAGCTTGATTTCCGGGACGGCCGCGGCCGCCTCGGGCGTGTTCACGGTCACCCGCACCATCTCCGAACCCGCTTGCGCAAGCTCGATGCACTGCGCGGCCGTGGCCGCGACATCCGCCGTGTCAGTGTTAGCCATTGACTGGACGACGACCGGCGCGCCTCCTCCGACCTGAACCGAACCCACCTTGACGCCTATGGTCTCGCGGCGGTTGATGAAAGACATTTCATCCTCCATTAAAGGCTGCCTGCCGGCAGGTGTTTCATTCCCCGCCCGCTCCAGCCATCTGGCCGTCCCCCGGCTTTCTTCCGAGCGAGAAGTTGGCCAGCTCCCAAGGGACCCTCTCGAACAAGAATCCCCTCCAGGAGATTCCCTTGGGAAGCTTTGGAAATGGCTTGGGGCGCTCCATCGGCAGGTTTTTCCAGGAGAGGAGCTGTTCAGGGGTGAGGCGCTTCTGAGGAAGCGTCAGCACGACGCTCAGGCACGATTTCAGGCGCGCCTCGCGCATGAGCGTCCCTGTGCCGGCCTTGTTGACGAAGAAAACGCCTATGTCGGCGTCCGCCCCGACCACCAGGACGTCAACCTCGGCCAGGAAACTTGGGAGGGCCATGTCGCTCGTCAGGGTCACGTCGTAGCCCTCTCCGAGAAGCTCGCGGGCCATTAGAGCGCCCTCGCAAGAAGGCCTGGCCTCGGAAAGGACGACGGACTTGAGCCCGGCGGGGCGGGCCGAAGCAAGGCAGTCGCGCACCTGCCCGGAGCGGGAGTAGGTCGCGGCGGAGGTCCACTTGTATTGGTGCACGAGCGCCGAAAAGCGCGCCGCCACGTCCAGCCGCGCCATCGTGACGCCGGTAAGAAACCGGTCAAGCGCCTGCCTCGCCTCGTCGCGGCCTTTGGCGCAGCCCTCGGCCACTTCGGCCGCGAGCGAATGGCGAAGCGCCATCGAGGGGTGCTCCGCCACGAGCCTCTCAAGCAGATCGGGAAGCCCTGCCGTTCCCCTTTTTTGCAGGTGCGCTTCGACGCTCAGCGCGGCCTGTTCAAGAAGATCAACCGAACCGCTGAGCCTGTCCGGCTCTTTCCCCTTCGCGGCCCTGGTCATTGCTTTTGGGACCTGTCCGGGTTTTGCGGAGGTCTGGGCGAAACGGGCGGGTGCTCCTTCAAGAGGCGCAGAGCCTCCGCTATGGCGCGGTCAAGCTGTGGATCGCCGCCGTTTTGCATGAGCGCCGGATCGTCCACCACCTTGACGTCGGGGTCAACGCCGTGGCCCTCCACGGCCCACTTCCCTAGGGGAGTATAGAAGGAAAAGGTGGGCACGGTAACGACGCCCCCGTCAATCAGGGAGGGCGAGCCGCTGAGGCCTATGAGCCCGCCCCAGGTCCTCATTCCAACCAGCGGGCCAAGTTTCGCCTCCCTGAAGTAGTAGGGGAAGCAGTCGCCTCCGGAACCGCTCCAGCCGTTGATCAGCATCACCTTGGGGCCGGCGTGCGAATATTCTGGCCACTGCCAGTCTCTTCCGTCGCGAACGTGCCAGTAGTTCAAGATGGGGCGGTTGAGAAGCTCGATGAATCGGTCGGGAATCTGCCCGCCGCTGTTGAAACGCTCGTCAATCACCAGTCCCTCTTTCGTGATCTGCCCCATGAACTGCCGGTAAAGCTCGTTCTGGCCCTCCGGCATCGTGTCGGGGACATAGATGTAACCGAGCCGCCCATTCGACTCCTTCTCCACCTTCAGCCTGTTTGATTCTATCCATGCGAGGTTACGCAGCCTGGCGTCTTCTTCTTCGTTGAGCGTTTTTACCAGGACTTTCCTGGCGCCTTCCATCGCGGGCTTGTCGTTGACCGCAAGCTCGGCCGTCTTGCCCGCCAGCCCCTCGAAAGCGGCCCACGGGTCGGCCTTCGGGTCGAGCGGCGAGCCGTTCACCGCCAGGAGGTAGGAGCCCTCTTTCACCAAGGCGCCGGGTTCGTTCAAGGGGGACCGCACTGCGACGTTCCACTGCGCCCCGGCGTAAATCTTCGTGATCCTGAACGCGCCGTTCTCAAGTCTGAAGTCGCAGCCCAAGAGGCCGACGGGCCGCTCAGGCGGCTTGGGGGAGTCCCCGCCGCCGCGGTATGTGTGTGACGAGTTGATTTCGCCGATCAGCTCGCCCAGGACGAAGTTGACGTCCCACCTCGTGACGCACTGGCCAATCAAGGCGCCGTAACGCTTTCGCATAAGGTTCCAGTCAACGCCATGCATGTTGGGGTCGTAGAAGAAGTCGCGCTCGAAGCGCCACGCGTCGTTGAATATCTGCTTCCATTCGGCGCGCGGGTCCACGGTCATCTCAAGGCCGGAGAGGTCGAGCTTCTTGTCGAGCTTCTGGTCCGGCGCGACGTCAACGATGGAGAAATCGTCCCCGTGGCTCACCAGCAGTTTCTCGCCGTTGGCTGTCACCGCGAATCCCTTCGCGTCATCGAGGACCGTCTTCTCCTCCCGTTCCTTCAGATCGTAATAGACGACCGGCATCCGCGCGTCTTCGGCCGCCCCGGAACACGGCATTCGCAGGTAGAGAATCTTCCCCGGCGCCGCGGCGAGATTGGCGTAGTTCCCCGCCTTCGGGGGCAAGAGCACCGCGCGTGACTCGAAGCCTTCGACGTCAATCTTCACGGCAACCGGCGCCTTGTTTTCATCAGCCCCCTCCTTCTTGTCCGCGCCGGGCTTTGAATCCTCGCTCTTCTTGGCCTCCTCGGCATCGTTTCTGGGCGCCAGAGGGGATTGGACGGAAGCGTCGAGCGGAACCGCCGCTATTTGCGTCCCGTCGGCATAAATCCAAGTGGCGTCCAGGTCGCTGTACAGCGGGTCAAACGTCCGGTGAGTCAAGTAGAAGAGATACTTGCCGTCTGGATCGAAAACCGGGCTGCAGTCGTTGTAAAACCCGGCCGTCACCTGGCTCGTTTTTCCGCTCTTCGTGTCGCGAATGAATATCGCGCCCATCCGATTGTCAACCTCCCTGGCCCAAGCCACGTAACGGCTGTCACTTGACCATGAGAAGGTGAACCCCATCAGGCTCTCGTGCCCTTTGTCCTGGACCTCGTCATATAGCCAGAGCCCTTTATCAATCTTGGTGACAGCGCCAGTGGCGATGTCGCAAAGCTCTACGTTCATCGCCTGGTCCACAAATGCAACGGTCTTGGAGTCTGGGGACCAGAAGATGTTGTAGCGGTATCCCGGGCCAAGCTTCGTCACGGTCCGTTCCTGGCCCGAACCGTCCGCGAGGCGCACGGCCAGTTCATATTCGCCGGTCTTGTCGCTCCAGTATGCGATCCACTTTCCGTCCGGCGACCAGGCCGGGAAGCGCTCGGCCACGCCGGAGCTCCTGGTCAGATTCAGCGTCGGGCCGTGCTCCGCCGGCACCGTGAATATCTCTCCTCTCGCTTCAAAGGCCACTCGCTTCGCGGAAGGGGAAGGGTCCCATCCCCTTAGCTCGCGAACCACCTTCTTGCTTTGCGGCCGAAGCGTGGCCGCGTCGGTGATCACTTCCGCCTTTACGGGCGAGATTTTTTCGCTCTCGAGGCTCATGATGTACAACTGGCCCCCCGCCTCGAAAACCATCTCCTCGGGGCCGATGGATGGGAAGTGAACGTCAAAGTCGCTGAAATGGGTTACTTCGCGCCAAGCCCCGCTCTTCATCTCATACGCCCAGATGTTGTAGCGCTCGTTGGCTCCGCGGTCACTGAGAAGATATAGCGTGGAGCCGTGCCACATCGGCTGGCTGTAGCTGGCCATTTCGTCGCCCACCTGCTTGCCGGTCTTCTCCTTCAGGTTGAAGAGCCAGATGCGCGAGACGTCGCCGCCGCGGTAACGCTTCCAGGTCCTCAAGTCCTCGCTGTTCGGACAATAAGCGAGGAGCGCCCCATCCTCTGAAATCGCGCCGAATTCCCCGTATGGAACCGGCAATTTTTCAGGGAGGCCGCCGTCCACGGAAACCTTGTAGAGTTGGGAGTAGCGATTCACCGGCGACTCCATCGCGCTGGCAACCAGGATGCTCCTTCCGTCCGGAAACCAGCCTACCACGCGCTCCGAGGCCGGGTGGTGCGTCACGCGCCGAACCTCCCCGCCGCTGGAGGGAATCACGTAGACGTCTTCATTCCCATCGTAATTGCCGGTGAAGGCCAGGAACTTTCCGTCGGGGGAAAACCTTGGAAACATCTCCGGCCCCGGCCCGGAAGTCAGCCTCGACGCAAGCCCGCCCGATTTCGGCATCACCCAGATGTTGCCGCCGTAGCAAAACGCAATCTGGCTTTGAGACACGGCCGGCTCCCGAACCAGCAGCGCGTCCAACTGCGCCATGACCGCCATGGAGAAGACCGATAGGATAGCGACTAGTAACGTGAGCCTGAAC